>JBOFDP010000049.1:0-21628 GCA_051647125.1 Chitinophagaceae bacterium
ATACACCCCTCTAACCGATAGTATTACTGATGGATATAACACTTGTTTAGTAGGCGCTCTAGGTGAAACTCTTTCCACTACTTTGTTTGGACCTTATATTGATGGAAAATCTGGAAAATGGGAACAAGATACACTTAAACAAAGAATTGGGAATGTAAGATTAAACGATAATCTTGTCGTTATTAATAACGAAATAGGAATACAACCTGAGGAGTTTGTTAGAATTTCAAACCTTGTAGTTCCTAAAGATGATAGTATTAATGCTTATGCTATTAAAAGAGTTGTACCTGCTACTCATCGTTGTCCTGAACGTCCAAAGGCAGACACTATAAGAGTATATCAACAATCTTCTGAAGCAAAAGTATTAAATGAGGATACTGTTTATTTGTGTAAGTCAGAAATTGATACCTTTTTTTTACGAGCCAATCAACCTGTTATAGGTAAAGGTTTTTGGCAACTAATCCGCCAAAGTAATCCATCCTCTATTATTGACTATTTTCAAGTAGACGATACCACTTTAAGAATTATAATTCCGCCTGATTCTTGTATATATCAGTTTAGGTGGTCTACTTTTATCTCTACTTTCTGTAAGGATACTGTCATTGGATCAAAGAAGGATATTTATATCGTAACCACCAAACCATTACCCGATAAAGCTGCAGAAATTACTCAGATAGGAGGGAATCCAAAACAAGATACCAATTGGCTTTGTCAAAAAACAACTACGGAACTTACCAATAAAATGTACACTGCGGGGAAAGGGAATTGGAGGGTAATTAGTGGAAGAAATTCTCTTTCTGTTACATTTAATCCCGTACCTTCTGCCCCTAATACAAAGGTCAATGTATCCGGTTTATCTCTACCTTCTTCTATCAAAAATGATACTTCTAAGTATTTAATAGAATTTTCAATAGTAAACAGCATATGTGATACAAGTCGTGATACAATTAACATATTTATATTACGTAATGCTTCTCTTGCTCAATTAGCTCCTATGCCTATAAATCCTCAATATCTTTGTAGCGATAGTGCATCTGTTATTTTAAATCCTCCACATGATTCTACAGTAATAATACCTGTAATAGGCAAAGGCGAATGGACAAAAAAAGACAGCTTGCCAGGTACAGGACCTAATTTGGGTGTAGATACTATCAAATGGACATGGACAGTATCTAATCGTTGTTTCTCGAGTTCTGTACAAAGAATTTATATTATTGCTAATAATAAACAAGGAGACGCCATTATTAGAAATAAACCGTTTTCCGACCTAAACAAAGATACTTTAGTTATCTGCCTTGCTACAAATAAAGATACTCCTATTTTATTTAACGGTAATAAGCCTTTAGCTGGAGGAAGTGGACGATGGAGTTATTTCTTAAATGGCCCATTACATTTTACACCGTCTATTAATGATAGTAGTGTAAAGGTTAATGGTTTTTCTGGTAATGACTCTGTGCGTGTATATGGACTTATTTGGAGTATTTTTAAATCTAATTTTTGTCCACCTACCTATGATACAGCATATGTAAAAGTATTTAGAAGACCGGCAAAACCTCTTTTTGATAGAGCTCCCGCTATATGTATTCCTTCCAATATAATAAAAGGTAAAGATTCTATGATATTTTATATCAGCCCAAGCAATATTGGTAGCTATACTTTTGGTAAGTTTGAATGGTCGATTATAAGGGGGGACTCTTCAGCAACTACCCCTAAAGATTCTCCGTATATTTATATTTTACGTCCTACAGGAAGTCAAAGAAAAGTAACCATTGTACTTAAAAATGCTAAAGCCTTGACAGATTCTTTTTCTTATATCATAAGGCTAAAAGTAAGTGGAGGAGGAACTTGTGAACCTGACAGTAATGATTATAAAATGACCATATATCCTGCTATTACCAATAAAAAAGCCTTCGGATACATAAATGACAAATTACCTGATCCTGGATCTAAAATTATTCGAGTTTGTGAAGATAACCCCGATGATACAAGAGTGTATTTATCCAATAAAACATTAAAACCCTATCAAAAAGGTACTTGGAAAATTATTACTCGTCCTAATGGAAAAGCTGTATTTTATGAAAATATTTATCCAGAACATGTAAAAGATACTACGAGTATCTACAAAATGAGTTTCCTTCCAGGACAAACAATGGCTCAATATACAACAGAGTTTACTATTACCAATAAAAATGTAAATAATGCCAATTGTAGCTTGAAGGATACAGTAATTATATACCTTATTAGTCCTGGTGATACTGCCAATGCTGGAATTTTAGAGAAATCAGATAGCTTTTGTTATGGGACAACGGGGGAAAGGATAGAATTAACGAATCCTGTTGGTGCTGCTAGCCTTGACTGGGAAAGAAAATCTGTTGACAGTTCAACATTTATTACTTTTATTCCCAATACTCTTAATTTAACGTATGATCTCCCTGAAATAATTAAGGAATATGATTATAGGGTAAAAGTACGGTTTTTATTCCATGGCGAAATGCCTCCTGCTGATATAGGAACATGTCCTACAAAAAAAACTGATTCTGCTTGGAGTAATCCGATAACAATAAGTTTAAAAAATAAAGATACTTATAGGCTTGGGACAATAGATCCCAAGCACCAAGAAATCTGTGCAGAAAGTCCTATGTCTTTAACCATAACTTCAGATAGCCTACCTTCAGAATTAGAAGGTCATACTATTAACAAATGGCAAACCTATCACACTAATGCGTATGGAACTGGTGCTATTTTACCCGAAAACAACCCCTGGATAGATCAACCTATAACTGATCTTGAGTATAAACAAATAGCTCCTCAAACAGCACAAACCATTTTCTACAGAGCTTGGATAAATCATATTGATGTTGATGGTTGTCCTTTTGTTACAGATACGGCAACTATATATATCAAGCCAAAGCCTAAAATGTCTGGTATCCCTTTCCCTCTTTGTGCAGATAATGATTTTAAGTTTAGATTTGATAGCACTACAGAAGGAGGATATGAAAATAAAACCTTATATCCCCATCCTTTTACATCCTCTATTCAAGGAATTACTTGGAAATTAGCTAATGCAAGCCTTGATGATAGTAGAACAGGAATGACTCAAAAAGATGGTATTCTTTCTGGATTTAGCCAGGCTATTACTTATAAAGGTACTAATAATGATACCATTCCACTAATGGATACAGTAATAGCTTACGCTACAGGTGTAATGGGATGTCCCAGTGATTCACAAACGATTACTTTTAAAGTATATCCTAAAGCCAAAGCAGAATTGATAAATTCCTCTCCTTTGGTAAATTGTCCACCTATAAACATAGATACCTTCTTTAAATTAAGAGAGTATAAAACTCTTAACTCTGGATATACCTGGATTGTAAAGGATGCATCTAATACATGGACTTCAAACGGAATCTTGCCCCCTAAGATAGAAACTAACTATGGACAGAATCTTGCTATTGAACTTATGGCATCTTCTCTATATAAAGATAGTCTTTCGGGAACCCCTTGTCCTTCAGATATTTTAAAAGATACCTTGTTTAGTTTTGGAAGAATTATACCCAATATTACAATTTCTGATAATACTTGCTATCGTGATTCTATTGCCTTTACTAATAATTCTTCAGTAAGTACTATGGCATCATTAAACGATACTTTGATGTATAAATGGTGGGACAATAAAGATAGCTTAATCTCTACCGACATAATTCCCTCAGCCCCCTTTATTCCTAAAAATATTTATCCTTATAAAGATAGTTTTTATGCTATTAAATATGAAATTAGCAATAGATGCTATTCTATTTCTGAGACTAAAGATATACATATTCAAAGTATTCCTAAAGCCAATTTAAAGGTAAATGAAGATTCTTTTTGTTCCGGTACAATCATTAATATTTGGAAAGATAATGAATTAGGAAATAATCCCAATTCCTATGAAAACAAATGGATTTTTGGTGATGGAAAGTCTTTCTCTACAACAAGCTACCCTTTTGTGGCTGATAGTATTAACCCTATTAAACACCAATATAATAGTATTAGTTATGCTGTAGATACTTTATTACAGATAATATCTAATAATTGTGCCTCAGATACACAAAGGCATTTAATTAAAATATTACCTAGACCCAAACCAGCTATTAATCTTACTATAGAAGATACTATTTGTGGTAGCTTAAACAAATATCCTATTTTGAACAAAACTTTCTTTGGAGGGAAAGAACCTGTTTCTGCCAGTTGGTACATAAATGGAAGTCTCATTCAACAAACAGATAGCATATATGCAAAAACAGATACTTTATTACATGATACTTTGTGGCATAGTTTTGCAGAATATGTAAATAAAGATTTTCCTGATGAAGTAAAACCAATCAGTATCAAACTTTCAGTAACTCCCAGTTTGGGTTGTGAAGCAGATAGTATAGCTTACATCTTAGTAGGTTCTACTGCTCAGCCAGAAATTTTTATAGATACAATACAACCCTGTCCTCCAGCAACCTTTAATATTAGAGTAACTGCGGCTCCAGGTATCAATACTTGGAAATGGTCTCGAAATGATAAGGCTATAGACGTTGGGAATACACCTGTCATTCTAAGTATTCCATTTTATGATGGAGACCATAAAATAAAAGTTGTAGTAGAGTCTGCAAGGGGAATATGTCCAATAGATTCTGCCATCAAAACAATTACAGTATATGGATACCCACAATCAGCATTTGAGATAGTCAATCCTGGACCTTATTGCTATTCTCCTTTTCCAGCATCTTATGAATCCAAGTCTAAAGATGCTAATGTAAAAATGATGCCTATTACTGATTGGTATTGGAGAATAGACAGCAATGCTATATCTGCCAATTACCCTAAAGCTATAGATGAAAAGGATTTTATTTATACTTATCCTCTTGGAGGAGAATATACAACCAAACATTGGGTACGAGATACTCGTGGCACATTTCATTGCTATTCTGATACCATTACCAGGAATTATACAATACAAGGAAGATCTATGTCTTGTTTCTCAATGTCAGATACAATTTGTGCTACCCATACAGTTTCTTTAGATAATAATAGCACCTTCGGTTATGGTAGTACTCTTATAGACTCCTCCTATTGGATTATGGGCGATGGTACAGAAATACCTATGGCAGGTGCAGAACCTATTAAGTATTCTTATAAAACCGGTGGTAAATATGATATTTCTTTATTAACAAAAGGAAATCTGGGTGTATGTATTTTCGATACTTTAACAAAAACTATTGTGGTAAGAGGATTTCCTACACCCAACTTTGATATGATTTCGCCTTGTAGTGGTAATTATACAACCTTTAATAATCTAAGTACTGCAGGTTTTGCAGATCAGATACAAGGATATACCTGGAAATTTCAAGATGGTCAAATTTCTAATTATACAAATCCATCAAAGTTATATGATGTTCCAGGTGAATATTTTGCTAAACTAACTGTTGAGGGCAACTTATGCCCATTAAAGTCAGACACCACTAAGACTTTTTTAATAAATCCTGCCCCTAAACCTATTATCTTTCCCATTATTTATGTTGGTGAAAATATTCCTTTTGACTTAATAGCACCCTCAGACAATAATTCATACGTATGGTTAGATAAAAATAAAAATCCTTTAGATGCTAATGATCCCAATGCTCAAATTATAACAACCTATTTACCGGGTTTGATGACAGATACCTTCTTTTTACGTTCTACCTCTGAGTATTGTATTGTAGACAATATACAGGTAGTAAAAGCACTTCCCAAACTTGATGTCATAGCTCCTTCAGGATTTACACCAAACAATGATGGTATTAATGACTTTTTTAAACCCAACTATATTGGTGTTAAAGAACTTAAGTATTTCCAAATTTTTGATAGATTTGGGCAACTTATGTTTTCTACCTCAGACATGCATCAATCTTGGGATGGCACTTTTGGAGGTAAGTCTCTACCTACGGCTACCTATATTTGGGTAGTCTCTTGTATTAATGATAATGGAGAACCTATAAATGCTTCTGGAGGAATAACTTTGATTAGAGAGAAAGAATAATTTACAGCATTTACTGAAAAAAAGGGAGAAAATTTTTTTCCCTTTTTTTTATATAACCAAAGCTATACAATAAAAAGAAATTTTAGCTGAAGTGTATTGTCTTATAGTCTCTATACAAGAACTAAAAGTTGCTCCTGTGGTAAAAACATCATCAATTATAAGAATATGTTTTTTACTTAATAAAAGATTATGCTGTATAGAAAATACATTTTTTACATTTTGAACTCTTTCTTCTACTGTTTTTTTTGTTTGTGTTTCTGTATCTTTTGTACGTACCAAAATATTATTCAATACAGAAATACCAAGTACTGAACCTATCTCCTTTGCTATTATTTCAGCTTGATTATATCCCCTTAATTTTTTCTTTTTAGAATGTAATGGCACGGGAATAATCTGATCAACATCTTGATACAACTCTTGTGAAAGAAGTCTTTCTCCAATAAGTTTTCCAAAATATATACCAACATCTTGGTTACCATGATACTTCAATTCATGTATTAGTGATTGTATGACATAACCTTTTTTAAAAAACAACAAAGCTCCTCCCGCATATATATTTGTTAAATGTAACATTCTCTTATAGGCTATATTTTCTCTAATTATATGAAAATCTGTAAATACCAAATCTGAATAACAAGCAATACATAAAGTTTGATTTTGATGAGTTATTGTTGTATGACAATGAAGACATACATTTGGAAAAATTAAATCTTGAATCGATTTAAAAACATACATGTTATTTTTTATAGAAAAATCTATTAATTCAGCCTAAATTTTTATCCTAATAATTCACTAATCATTTCCTGTATTTGATAAAAAGCAAGTATCTTTATTTTGGTAGTTTTAGGGATTTCTTTAAAATTATACTTAGAACAAACAATAGTCTCAAAACCCATTCTTTCAGCCTCTGTTATACGTTGTTCTATTTTGTTTATAGCACGTATTTCGCCACTTAATCCTACTTCTCCGGCAAAACATATTTTTGAGGCTATAGAAATATCCGTAAGAGAACTTAGTAAGGCGGCTACCATGCTCAAATCTACACCGGGATCATCTGTACGAATAGCACCCGCTAAAGTAATAAATACGTCTTTATTTCCAAATTGAAACCCACACCTTTTTTCTAATACTGCCAATAACAATTGTATTTTTCTTGTATCTACACCGGTTACTGTTCGTTGTGGTGTACCATAAAAAGAGGGAGTTACCAAAGCTTGTACTTCAACTAATAAAGGTCGCATACCTTCCATAAGTACAGATACTCCAACACCACTTACAGACTTTGCTCTTTCTGTTAATAATATTTCACTTGGGTTAAGAATAGGTCTTAATCCATTACTTTTCATTTCATATATACCTAATTCCATAGTACTACCAAACCGATTTTTTTGTGTACGAAGTATTCGATAATTATGATTTTTATCACCTTCAAACTGCAAAACAGTATCTACCATATGTTCTAAAATTTTGGGACCAGCAATGTTGCCCTCTTTTGTAATGTGTCCTATAAGAATAATCGGAATGCCTGTTTGTTTGGCAAGTTTCTGAAGTGCTGAGGTACATTCTTTTATTTGAATAATACTTCCTGCACTAGCATCAATAAATGGGGATTGCAAAGTTTGTATAGAATCTATAATAATCCAATGTGGATTAAGTTTACGTATTTCTTTTAAAATTTCTGGTGTGTTGGTTTCTGTATACAAATAAAAATTATCATTTCTTAAGCCTAACCTTAATGCACGTTGATGTATTTGAGAAATACTTTCTTCTCCACTCACATATAAAGTTTTTACTTCCGGAATAGATAAAGCACATTGTAGAAAAAGGGTAGATTTTCCTATACCTGGTTCTCCTGCCACCAAAACAATACTACCCAGTGTAAGTCCTCCACCAAGTATTCTATCAAGTTCAACATCACACATTAACAATCTTGGATGCTGGGATTCTTGTATTTCTGATAATTTGGTAGGGATAGGGTTTTCAAAATGATAACCAACCGTATTTTTGTCCACGGAATTTTTCTTTCCTGTAGCTACAATTTCTTCTACCAAAGTATTCCATATTCCGCAAGCAGGACATTTACCTTGCCATTTTGAAGTTTCATTACCACATTCTTTGCAAAAAAAAACTGTCTTTAGAGAGTTGCTCATAATAAACAAAGTTAATCTATAAAAAATAGGAAAATAATTTTTTTCTATCTAATAAAGAGACTATTCAATAACCAAAATTTTACTTCTTTTCTTTAAAATATTGTTTTAAAGCATGTTGGAAATCAATGGAAGATTTCTCTAAATTTTTATAGCTAATACCTCCAGCAGCATAAAGGTGCCCACCTCCAGAAAAATACATTTTAGCAAATGTATTTACATCTATTCCGCCCCCTTTGCTTCTAAAAGACCATTTACACTCATCTGCTTTCTCTACCACTAAAGCCGCCATCTCATAACCTTTTATACGTAAAGGATAGTTTACAATTCCTTCGGTATCACCTATCCGTATTTTAAATTTTTTAAAATCTTCTTTATTAATACAAATAAGGGCAACTTTATATTCCTCAAAAAGAGTAAGTCTATTGCATAACAAATGACCCAATAAGCGAATTATTCTTTCATTTTTTGTATCAAACACGTCATCATGAATTTTATATTGTTGCAATCCCTGTGCTAAAAATTCACTAGCTATTTGATGCGTATGTGGGGTTACTCCTTTATACCTAAAACTCCCTGTATCTGTTATAATACCCGTGTAAATACATTTTCTTATAGCCTCATCTATCAAATCCTTATATCCTATTTCAACAATAAAATCATAAACCATTTCACAAGTAGAACTTTTTTGAGGGATAGAAATACCATAGTCAAACATTGCTGTCATAGGAGTTTCATGATGATCGATTAAAATTTTTATAGCTTTACTGTCTTGTAATGGTTTCGCTACGTTTTTGATACGAGAAATATGATTAAAATCCATACAAAAAATCCAATCTGATGCCTCTATAATTTTAGTACCTTCTAAAGCATTACATTCAAAATTATACATGTTGTTAGCATGTGGCATCCAATTAAAATGATGTGGCCATTCTGTAGGAGAAATTACAACTACTTGGTGATCAAACTTTTCCAAAAAACATTGCATTGCTAAAGAAGACCCTAAGGCATCGCCATCGGGAGAACGATGCATAATTATCGTAATTTTCTTATTGGTAGATTTTTTTAGTATAGAATAAAAAAGTTGTATATTCTTCATAAAAAATAGATGGGAGGGAGATGGGGCTCGAACCCACGACTTTCAGAACCACAATCTGATACTCTAACCAACTGAGCTACACCCTCCATTTTTTAATGTTGCAAATATAATTATTGTTTTATAAAAGAAATAAGTTTTATATAAATTATATTCAATTATTGCTCTATTTATATAATTATTAATCATAAAAATATGTTTATTCGTATTAAATTTGATTTTGATTATAAAATTTTACTTAAAAAAACAAAGATGTCTTTTCTAAAATATCATCTTAAAATTGTATTTTTGGGATTTTTATGACTACAGATAAAAAAATATACTCTTTTTATATAGAAAGTTATGGTTGCCAAATGAACTTTGCAGATAGCGAAGTAATCGTATCTATTTTATTAGAAGAAAATTTTAAGCCAGTAAATAATTTTTTAGAAGCTGACCTAATTCTTATCAATACCTGTTCGGTTCGGGAAAAAGCAGAACAAACTGTTCGTGCTAGGTTATTAAATTTTAAAGCTGTAAAAAAGCAAAAACCAAATACGTTAATAGCCATTTTAGGTTGTATGGCAGAACGTTTAAAAACGCAGCTATTAGAACAAGAAAAACTAGTAGATATTGTTGCTGGTCCGGATGCTTATCGTAGTTTACCTCAACTTATTGTAAATGCAGAAGGCGGGCAAAAAGCTGTCAATGTATTACTAAGTAGAGAAGAAACTTATGCTGAAATTTCTCCTGTTAGAATAGCCAGCAATGGTGTAAGTGCTTTTGTTAGCATTATGCGAGGTTGCAACAACATGTGTAGTTTTTGTGTAGTTCCTTTTACGCGTGGTAGAGAACGTAGTAGAGATATTGAAAGTATACTAACAGAATGTAAAGTATTAATAGAACAAGGATACAAGGAGGTAACTCTTTTAGGACAAAATGTGGATAGTTATTATGATAAAAAAACAAATACCTCTTTTGCGATACTTTTAAAAAAAACAGCTCAGTTAGATAAACATTTAAGAGTACGATTTTCTACCTCTCATCCAAAAGATATTACAGATGAAGTACTCCATGTTATCGCAGAATACGACAATATTTGTAAATATATCCATCTTCCTGTACAAAGTGGATCTACCCGTATATTACAACTAATGAATAGAAATTATACAAGGGATTGGTATTTAGAAAAAATACAAAAAATACAAAAAATTATTCCACAATGTGCTATAAGTACCGATATTATTACAGGATTTTGTACAGAAACAGAACAAGATCATCAAGAAACTTTATCGTTAATGGATATTGTACAATATGATTATGCTTATACTTTTGCATATAGTGAGCGACCACAAACTGTTGCAGAAAAAAATATGAATGATGATGTGCCTTCTGATGTTAAATTAAAACGACTCAATGACATTATAGATAAAAAACGAGAATATTCTCTTTTAAACCAGAAAAAATATTTGGGACAAAGTTGCACCGTACTTATTGAAGGAGAAAGTAAAAAAAGTAAGCTTCAATGGAAAGGTAGAAATAGTCAAAACCAAATAATTGTATTTGAAAAAACTCCTAATACCCAAAAAGGAGATTATGTAAAGGTAGAAATCAATAGTTGTACCGGAGCAACATTTTTAGGAACACTACAATAATTAGAATTTCTTTTATAGGTTACAATTTTCATAGGATATATTTTGTTCTCTATAAATTAAAAATAATACAACTGCTCCTATAACAAAAAATACTAATAAAAACAATACAGAATATCTCATATTAAAAGTGAAATCTTCTATCATACCAAAACCTATCATACCAAAAATAGTAGAAAATTTTGCAACAATATTATAAAAAGAAAAGTAAGATGTGGTATTAGGAGTATTGGGAATAATTTTAGCATAAGTAGAACGACTCAAAGATTGTGTTCCTCCCATTAAAAACCCAATAAAGATAGATAAAAAAATAAAAGAAGTAGTGCCTTTATACGGCAATAAATATCCCCAAATAGATACAAAAATCCATAGTAAAACAAAAATAAATAAGGTTAGAAAGTTACCTATTTTTTGTGATAAAAATGACATAAAATAAGCTCCTATTATAGCTACTAATTGAATCGATAAAATACAAAATATCAGCATATTTTCAGCTATTCCTATAGTTTTTGTTGCATAAATAGTAGCTATTAACATAATTGTTTGTACACCCAGATTATAGGCAAAAAAGGCTATCAAAAAAAGTTTTATACATTTTATTTTTTTAAATTCTTGCCAAACACTTAAAAGCTTAATATATCCACTTTTTAAAACAAAGGATTTTTGGTTATTTTTCACTGGCAAGAAAGATATATGTTTAGGTAATTTCCGAATAGCTATAAATGCAAAAACCCACCACCATATTCCTACTAATAAAAAAGAAAAACGAGTTGCTAAAATATTATTTTCTAAACCAAAGAAATGTGGTTTTATCACAATAAAAAAACAAATAATTTGTAATAAAACACTTCCAATATATCCAAAAGAAAAACCTAAAGCACTTACTTTATCTTGTTCTTCTACCGAAGCTATTTCTGGTAAATACGAATTATAAAAAACCATACTCCCCCAATAACCAATACAAGAAAATATAATACAAAAAATTCCTAATGTAATTGTATCTTGGGTAAAGAAAAAAAGTATTATACAAGAAACACTTCCTAAAGTAGAAAAAAATTGTAGAAAAATCTTTTTATTACCTTTTATATCTGCAATAGAAGACAGTAACGGACTAAAAATTGCCATAATAAAAATACCAAATGCCAAAGCATAATCATATAAAGAAGTATTCACAAATTGTAACCCTAAAAAGGTAATTCTATCATTATTAGAATTACTGGTTATAACAGCATAATAATAAGGTAAAAAAGTAGTAGTGATAATTAAACTATATACAGAATTTGCCCAATCATATAAGGCCCAATGTTTTACTACAGAACTATATTTTTGTAAACCCAACAATACCAATAAACTTTAAACTTATTCGCAATGTAAAGGTTCTTTAATCATAAACTCATACCCCAACTTATGTAATCCTTTTATACTAATGTTAGGATTATTTTGCAATAGTTTTCTCACTTTTACCACATATACATCTAAACTACGACTATCAAAATGAGAAGTGCTTTTCCAAACATCTAATAAAATTTTTTCTCTATAAATTACCTGATTAGGATGCTGACAAAAGAGTTCTAATACTCCTGATTCTTTTGGAGAAAGTAATATTCTGTTGGTTTTATAAAAAAGTTCTCTATTCATTGGTAAAAAAACAAAATCCCCAAAAGTATATTTTACATTGCTTCTAGGCAATACCTTATAAGGTGTCATACCTTCGTATTTTCTTTTTAAAATAATTTTAATTTTTCTAAGTAATATATCACTATCAAAAGGTTTGGTAATATAATCATCAGCACCTAAATTATATCCTCTAATAACATCCTCTTTCATCTCTTTAGCACTTAAAAAAATAAAGGTACTTTCTACATCGAAATCACGTATTTTTTCTGCTGTTTGAAAACCATCCATTTCGGGCATCATAATATCCATAATGATAAGATTATATTTAGCCTTTTTAAACTCTTCTAACCCCTCCACCCCATTACGACACAACGTGACTATATAGTTATTAAGTTCTAAATAACTTTTGAGTACATTACCCAAATTAACATCATCTTCACACAGTAGAATATTGTACTTCATGACTATTCTATATCAAATATTTTATTTTGAACTCGTAAAACTAGGCAATTTGTTTGAGAAAAAAAAATCCATTTTTAACTTTTTATATTTATATTTGCACCTTATCGCGAGGTAGAGCAGTGGTAGCTCGTCGGGCTCATAATCCGAAGGTCGTAGGTTCAATCCCTACCCTCGCAACAAATGCTAGTAATAAATAAAAAAGTTCAGGATTGTAGTGCTGAACTTTTTTTATTTCTATAACATTATAATCATAAAGGCGATTGACGTAAATTAATACTATTCATGGCATAAACTACACCCTTAAAAATAATTTGTCCAAGAGCATCAGATGTTTGGGCTATCATTTTATCTACTATTTGTTTTTCTTCTATTTCCCACTTTCCTAGTACAAAATCAACCTGCTTTCCTTTAGGAAAAATATTACCAATACCACAACGCAAACGAGGATATTGCTTTGTTTGTAAACATTCCTCTATGTTTTTTAAACCATTGTGTCCTCCATTACTTCCAGAAAGTCTTAATTTTATTTCCCCTAAAGGTATGTGTAAATCATCTACAATAATAATAATATTAGCTAGTGGTATATTTTCTTTTTCTTTATAATATTTTACAGCTTTACCACTAAGATTCATATATGTATTAGGTTTAATAGCTATAATTTTTTTCCCTTTTATGGTACAAGATGCTGTAGTTGCTAATCTATTTATTGTCCAAAAAGAATTTTGTTTTTTTACCCAAAAATCTAATATATCAAAACCAATATTATGTCTGGTATGTATATATTCTTGTCCAATGTTTCCTAAGCCTATAAAGAGAAATTTGTCCATTGCTTATCTTCTTTTTATGATTACCTCTTCTTGCATAAAATCATTACAACTAATATTGGGTTGTTCATCTTTATAGATAATTCTGCTATGTTTATTTAAGAAGTAATTAATTCCTATTCTAAAGTTAATATTTCTAGCATTATTAGTAAAAAAGAAATTAGCAATATTGTCAAATATAACAAACCCTTGAAACAATTTCCAGTTATAATCTGCTCCTATTCCAAAGTTTAGATATGTTCTATCTCTATAGCCAATATTGGCAGTAATTTCATATTTATAATCAGGAGAAGTATAGGTTACCCAAGCAGATACATAAGGAATTGGCATAAAGCTAGCTATTGTAAATTGAGCCACTAACCCCACATTAAATTTTGGAGAAATATCATAATATCCACCTACAGAAGCTGTTGGAAATAAATTTGTAAAATAGGTGTTTTCTGTAGCATTGGTTTTGTACATTTTAAAAACACTATCTATATAATTAGTAAAACTATTTAAGGCATTTCCCTGATTAGCATCAATATACCGATGTTCAAGATTATTCAAGTTTACAGTAGAAGTATTATTGAAGGAAGGAAGCCAAAGAATAGTTCCAAAATCAGTGAGGGAGGCTTCTATTCTAAATCTACTTCTTACCCAAAAACGAACTCCAAAATCTATAGCTAATCCATGTCCCAAAAGAGGAGGGAAATTTGCTTTTTTATACATATCTAAATTGGTTCTGTTTAGAGTAACTTTTATATCACCTTTTAACAAACTATCAGTAGAACTAATGTTTACAAAACTTTTATCTGTAAAAGATTGTAATCCCATAAGATAATGTACCCTAATGCCAAAATCAAATTTTTTCCATTCTTGAGCATAACCAACTCCAAAATCAATATAGTTTGCAAAGGTAAAAATCTTTTTATTGGCTTGTGCTGTAACCCAACTATTTGATAGGTTTTGTGTACCAAATAATACTTCATTACCATTCAAGGCTACTCCTAAAAGATATTTATTGGCTAAAGAAAATGTCATAAACTTCCTCTTAAACCGCTTTGTTGATAATGGTAGCATATATAAGAAATTAACATCTGCATTAGCAAAAATACCCGATTGAGGTAGTGATTTTTGTTCAAATAACGTATTCAAATTAATACGTTTTCCTTTTGTAGTTGATTCCAAAGATTCATATATATTACTAAATGTAATCCAGGAACTTCTAACATCCGTTCCTACGCTAAAACCAAGTAGTGTACTATAACCCATTTCCTGAGGAATAAATGCTGGTTGATATTGACTGTTCTGCCCTAGAAAATTTAAACCCCTAATTCCAAAATCAAAAGGAGTTTGTCCATAAGAAAAAGTATAGCATATACAAAAAAATAATATATATACTCCCTTTCTCTTAATATTACTATTCATAATACCAAATATCTAAAAATATTTCTCTATTTTAATTTATTTAATAAAATATTTAAAGCGAATATTTTCTATGTTAAAATAAAATTTAACATACATATCATTCGTAATAGCGGGAAAAGGAACTTCTGTGGATGTTTCTAAAAACAGCTGGGAGGTAAGACGATTACATTTACTGAACTGCTGCCATTGTTCTGGAGTTAATTTTTTAGTAATTGTTGATTTTGTTGGAATACGAACAATGCCAGATATAGAAAGCTTTGCTGCCGAAATATTTTGTTGACCATTAGAAAAACTATCAATAACTTGATTATTATCCATAAAATATACTTGTGGAAGAATAGAAAAAATAGTATTATTCTCTACCGTCATACTAAATTCTATTTCTTCCAACTCACCCTTTTTATTTCTTTCTTTGATAATATTTTCTATATCCTTATAAAATATTTCTGGAATATTAAGAACAGATGTTTTTGAGGTATCAATAAGAATTTTAGAACTAAGAACATAAGGAATATAAAGTATGCCTGAGGCACTATTTAAAGAATCAGATTGTTTGATAAAAGAACTTTTATCTTGAGATAAACCTCCTTCAGGAGAATAAAAATTTATATTATATAAAAAAGAATCTACATTCTTAAGATCAAGCTTTAATTCCTTAAAATTAGTATTGGAGGTGTCTAATAAAAAACTAGTAACCGTCGCACTGCTATTAGCATCTGGTAGTGGAGCTATTTTTGAGGGTAATATAAAAGTATCATTATCATAAGAATTGGTTAAATTATTCCAAAATCTAACCTGTAACAACTCTCCTTTTTTCATTTTAAAAAAAGTATTATATATTTTTGCATTAGCCGCTATACCTAAAGTACGATTAAAATAATCTATTCTTAAATTAAGATTAGAGAAGGTAGAATTATTACTGGGATCTAAAATAAAAGGATTTGTAATGGTAATCTTTTGCCTAATACTATCTTTAAATAAATATCTATTTTTTCCAACATCACCAAAAATAGCATCATAGCTAGATACAAGTAAAGTATCCTCTATCTTTGTATTTGCCAATTCAAGATTATTTAAATCCTTAATATCTAAAGGATATTTTGCAGGTTCGTTCAAGATGGTTACAGTAATTTTATAGCCAATAATATTATTTATCTTTCCTTCCCAATTTGATCCATCAACATCAATATCGTGTTCCTTTGATTCCAATTTATCTAATTTTTCGGTTATATCTTCCATCTTTGATAGTTCAGGAAACGAAATTCTTATCTTTACAGGAAAAAAATAATTATTGACTATCTTTAGTTTCAACTTTCCAGTAATATTATCTAATTGAATAATATCTAAAGTCGCATCTTTTAATTTTATAGATCCCGTTTTTGTTGGAAATGTAAAACGCTTAGTAGGACCTATTAACCCATTAGCAATAATACTTGGATCAGTACCTAAATTAGAAGAGGTATAAAAACTTACTGAGTCTGCTCCAATAAATGTATCAATAGGAATAATTGTAGATAAAGTACTTTCACTAGAACGAATTGCATTTACTGGAGCGATATCTTGAGTCCAATAATATATTCTATTATTAGGGTCTACATGTAGTTCTGTTTCATCATATCCAGCTATTTTAAAAAAAAGATCTTGAATTGTTAGTGCATAAGAGAATAAAGGAGCTGCTCCTTGAACATCCATTTCCCAACCCTTAATACCAGACAATTCTTTATATTTCAAACAAGAAGAAATATTAGCTATTATTATTAACAATGATAGAAAGTATATAGGTTTTTTCATTTATATTAATATTTAGGAAGCACGTTTGGATACAACTGTTTGTTTAACTTGTGCTTGGTTTCTTTAAATGCCAACAATGTTTTTTCCACATCTTCTTCGCTATGTACGGCTGTAGGTATGATTCTATATATTATTTGCCCCTTAGGAATTACAGGATATATCACAATAGAACAAAATATTCTATAATTTTCACGTAAATCAAATGCCATTTGTGTGGTTTGTGCAATATCTCCTTTCATATAAATAGGTGTTACAGGTACATTATTATTACCTTCTATTAAATCCAATTCCTTAAATCCATTTTGTATTTTATGGACAATATATAAAAGATTTTTTTTCAACTCAGGTTGAGTTTTAAGAATTTCCATTCTTTTTAACATGCCTTCTACCACCACTATGGGTAATGATTTGGCATAAATTTGAGAACGAACATTATACCTTAAAAAAGAAATAATATTTTTGGGTCCACTAATAAATGCACCTGTACTTCCCATAGATTTTACAAAGGTAGAAAAATATAAATCTACCTCCTTTTGGCATTCTTGTTCTTGATCCGTACCCGCACCTGTTTTTCCCATATATCCAAAACCATGAGCATCATCTATTAATAACCTAAAAGGATATTTCTTCTTTAAATTAGATATTTCTTTTAAAATACCTTGATGCCCGGACATGCCAAATACACCTTCTGTAATTACCAATATACCACCCCCTTGCTTGTCTGCTAACTCCAAAGCTCTTTTCAACTGCTTCTCACAATCTTCCAAACTATTATGCTTAAAAGCAAAACGACGCCCCATATGTAAACGCATCCCATCTATAAGACAAGCATGACATTCTGCATCATATACCACAACATCCCTTCTGGATAAAATGGCATCTATAGAACTCATTATACCTTGATATCCAAAGTTCAGTAACATCGTATCTTCCCGATCTACAAAATTACTAAGTATCTTTTCTAATTCATCATGTTTATCTGTATTTCCACTCATCATTCTTGCCCCCATAGGATTCCCCATACCATATTTTGCAGCAGCTTCTTCATCTACTTTTCTTACCTCCGGATGATTAACTAAGCCCATATAATTATTTAAACTCCATACCAATACATCCTTTCCTTTAAATTTCATATGAGGACCAAGTTCTCCCTCTAATTTAGGAAATGTAAAGTACCCATGAACATCATTCATATATTTTCCTAAATGACCCATTTGTTCCGGCAAACGTTCGAATATATCTTTTATCATAAAAATTTTCATACAAAGATACGAAGAAAAATAGAACTTATACAGATTTTATACACATAAAGTTTTACTAAATATGGATATAGGAGATTATTTTTATGATATTAAAATACCATTCTTTTCATTTATCTTTGTAAGATATGACACGTAAAAAACGAGTTTTGGTAGCCATGAGTGGAGGAATAGATAGTACTGCTACCGCATTGATGTTGCACGATGAGGGGTATAATGTTATAGGCATAACGATGAAAACCTGGGATTTTTCATCCTCCTCTTGTACCACTCAGAAGGAAACCGGTTGTTGTAATATAGACTCTTTCAACGATGCAAGAAGAATTGCTGTAGAAAATGGGTTTCCTCATTTTGTACTAGATCTAAGAGATTCTTTTAATGATTGGGTAATACAAAATTTTATTGATGAATATATGGAGGGGAATACGCCTAATCCTTGTATTCTTTGTAATACAAAAATAAAATGGGAGGAACTATTACAAAAAGCGGACAAACTGGATTGTGAATATATTGCTACCGGACATTATGCACAAATAAGACAAGAACAAGGAAGGTACATCTTAAGCAAAGGAATAGATCTTTCAAAAGATCAAAGCTATGTACTTTGGGGGTTAAACCAATCTGTACTAAAACGAACCTTACTACCGCTAGGCAAATTTCAAAAAACAGAAATACGGCAATTTCTTGCCGACAGAGGATATACTGATTTTGCCAATAAAAAAGAAAGTTATGAAATTTGCTTTATTCCTGATAATGATTATAGATCCTTTATAAAAAAAAATATAAAGAATTCTAATGAAAAAATTAAAGAAGGAAATTTTGTAGATAAATATGGACATATTTTAGGTACGCATCAAGGTTATCCCTTTTATACCATTGGACAACGAAAAGGCTTAAATATTGCTCTTGGACAACCTGCCTTTATAACGCATATTGACCCAAAAACAAATACTATAACCATAGGCAATAAAGAAGATTTAAAAACACTTTCTTTTCATGTACATAAAATAAATTTTATTAAATATCCTACGTTAGAAGAGGATATTCTTTGTACAGCAAAAATTCGCTATCGAAATGTAGGAAAAAAGGCAAGTATACGCATTAAAAATAATATCGTAGAAGCAACCTATTTAGAAGCTGAGAAAGGAGGTGTTGCTCCTGGACAAAGTGCTGTATTTTATGAAGGAAATGATGTGTTATGTGGGGGCATTATCCTAAAATCCCCTACAATTTAACTTTAAACAATTTTTTCTATAAAATATATTTTATTGTGAATTATTTTTATGCTTTTTTCTAAAATTTTTCTTTTTAGAAAGAGATTTTAAGCTTGTTTGCCCAACAACATCTACAAACTGAATAGGTTTTTTTTCTGAATCATTTAAACCTCCAGAAAGAGTAACAATTTCTTCTAAATTTTGTAATGTACGTTTTTGGACAGGTAGGGCTAATAATTTTTGAAGCTGAGGAATTGTCAAAGTATAGAAAACTTTAGTGTTGGCAATTTGATAAACCAATATTTTTTTTAGAATATCTTTCTTTTGCAAATACAGTATTTCTTGATATATCGGTATTTGTTCAATATTTTTAGGAAATTGTTGTAACCCTTCCAAATATATCTCTAGTTCAAAATTCAAACAACATTTCAACCTTCCACACTGCCCTGTAAGCTTCGAAGAATTAATACTCAGACTTTGATATCTTGCTATATTAATATTGACTGATTTAAAATCAGAAAGCCATACGCTACAACAAAGTTCCCTACCACAATTGCCTATACCTCCCACTTTAGCAGCTTCTTGACGATTTCTTATTTGTTTCATTTCTACACGTACAAAAAATTCTTTTGCATATATTTTTATCAACTCCCTAAAATCTATTCTATTATCTGCTATGTAGTAAAAAATAACTTTTTTCCCATCTGCTTGCAACTCCACCTCAGATATTTTCATATCTAAATTAAGTTGTTTGGCAAAAATTCGAGATTGTATCAATATAGCTTTTTCTCTCTTTTTGTTTTCAGAAAACTTTTGCATATCAAGTTCATGAGCAAGGCGGATAATTTTCTTAAAGTTTTCAGAATTGATTTCAACACCTTTTTTTTTCATTTGTTTTCTTGCTAAAATCCCCATCAAACTTATTACCCCTACATCTTGTCCAATACTACTTTCTACCAAAACCCAATCATTTACTTGAGCTAATAAATCTTCCGTAATACAGAAAAATTCTTTCCTACTTCCTCCATTAAAAGATACCTCCACAAATGGGAAAAAACTACCTTCTTCTTTAGGTATATTAGCAAGCCAGTTTTGTGTATCTAATTTTCTATTATTACAAGAGCTACAACCTTTCGCTTTTGTTCCACATTTTATAATACAATTCTCCATAATCAAAAAAGTTTAATAGTATTACGAGGTTGTTACAGGAGTACCACTTTTTATTTCAGAAATATGCTCTCCAATTTTTTCTTTATTATAACAAACCTCTACTTTTATAGTAGCATTTTTTTTTAATACCCATTTCATTGGATAGATAATCTCAAGTTTTGCTATATTTTGTTTATCAAAAACAATTTGTGATTGAAGACTATAGTTAATTTTTTCACCATTCTCTAAACCATACGAATTTTTAGGTTTTTTTTCTGTAATATATATTAATTGTTCTGTCTGTAAATCTGATATTTTTATATATACCGTTTGATTTTTACTATCTTCTTTAACTGAAGTATTGACAATGAAATCCATTGACAATAATACTTCTTTCAACAAACCCCAATAAATAGTTTTTTGTTGTTTCCCGGTTTTGGTACTTTTAAACAAACCCGTAAATAAGATGTTTTTTATTAAAAAATATTCTTTCTTTTTAGTAATATCATGTTGTTGCTTTTTTTCAAACCCAACAACATTTATTTCTTTTTGCAAAGCGTGCATACGAAATAACAACATTTTTATAGAATCATCTTTCTGTTTTTGAATATTTTTGAGAATTTTATTTTCTCGTATATATTCTTCTTCTTGTCTTAATTTGTCCTGATAATCTGTATTTTTCAAAACTGATAAATTATGCAAAGTATCTATCAAATTTTTTTCCTGATAAATAGCATCTCTTTGACTGATCACCAAAGTATCTTTTTCTCCCTTGTAAACATTTAATGTTTTAATTATTGTATCTGTTTTGTAATTACTGGTTCTCGAAGTAGTAGTATCTATCGACTTTTGAGGGATAGAGGCAGGTACGCGACCACATTGTCTCCAGTAAATTAATAACAAAAATAATATAAGAGCAATACATATAACAACAACGTTTCTATTTAGTTTCATTGATTTTTTTATTTAGTCTCACAAAGAT
>JBOFDP010000050.1:0-3905 GCA_051647125.1 Chitinophagaceae bacterium
TATTAAGGAGGAAACATTGACCTTCTATAAACCTGTTATAACTAAGGAAGAGTATAATGAGGAGCACCATACTCTTACCATAAACGGAAAGGGGTTTTCTTCCAAGGCAGACAATAACGTTCTCCACTGTTCTAAGAAAGAGGAGGAGAAACCGATTCCTGCCACTCGTTTAAATACACCAACTGATGAACTTACCTACCAACTGCCTAATAATTTAGCTAAAGGAAAGTATAATTATAAAGTAACTGTCAATAGTGTCGAGACTACATCAGAGACATTCGAGGTGACAAACGAACCCAACTCAACAGTTACCGAAATAGAAACTTTCTATATTGATAAATATAAGGTAAAGATTAGATTGAAAGGGGAAAAGCTACCAGACAATTCAAAGGATATTCATTTTTCGACTGCGAATTATAAAAACCTGTTATCTCATCAGGCAATTGGATTCTCTAACTGGGATTTAGTAGATAAAAATAATACTACTGCTGCTACATTTATATTAAACGCCCCTGAAGGAGAATCTATTAGTAATACCAAAATTCACCTTGGAAAAACAAAATTACCATTTGTCTGTTTCAAAAATGTATTACTTGTACTTCCTGGTACACCAGGACAAAGTAACGCTACTTTATATGAGGAATACCTTAAAACGGATGATTGTTATTTCTTATTTATGGGAGATAATCTGTATGTTAATGAGGATAAGGATAAGAAAGGTTATGAGGGTTATACGTTTGAGTATTCAATACGTGATGATGAAAACGACATAATTTTTCAGGAGGAAGATTTATCAATTGGACGAAATAATATTGTAGGAACCTTAGGAGCTAACACACGCCTTTTCATAAAGCAAAAAAAAGAGGAGGGAGCAAAAAAGTTTCAGGACGAGCTGAAAGGAGGAAACAAATATAAATTTGTTTGCACAATCACCGACAAAAAGAAAAACCCCTTAGATCAATATAACGTAACCTTACCCTTTTATATCATTCCAAGCATGAAAAGGTAATACCTAACAATAATGCTTTATGGTGATTATTGTTTACACTTCATCATAAAGCTTATAAAACGAGAATGCCTTACCTATTGAAAGAATAAATATAGCTATAGGCTACATTGTTGTAATAAAATATTATATTTGTAAGTATTATTTTTTTCTATAAAAGTTTATGTATACTATTTCAAAAGAATTTCATTTTTCTGCCAGTCACCAACTTACAGGATTATACAAAGAGCATCCTTGCGCACGGCTACATGGTCACAATTATAAAGCCATTTTTTATTTTTCTCAAACTCAATTAGATACAATAGGCTTTGTGATTGATTATAGAACATTAGATACTATCAAACAATATATTGATAATGAACTTGATCATCAACATCTCAACGATGTATTTTCTTTTAACCCAACTTCTGAGCATATAGCTTTTTTTTTATATCAAAAATTTAAAGTTATTTATCCCTCACTACAAGCCGTAGAAATATTAGAAACAGAAAAAACAAGAGCTCGTTATGAAGGTGAATAATATTTTTTATTCTCTACAAGGAGAAGGTGCACGTGTAGGGATTCCATCTATCTTTATCAGACTAAGTGGTTGTAAGTCTCAATACGCCTGCCAAGCCAAAGGTATTATTTGTGATACCAATTTTGTAGATTATCAAGAAATGGAGGATGCCGATATTTTTTTCAAAATATCGGCATATCCTTCCAAAAATATTATTTGGACAGGAGGCGAACCTTTAGAACAACTAACCTCTGAAAGCATTCATTTTTTTAAAAAAAAAATTATTTCCAAAGCGTAGAAACTAGTGGATTGTTTGCTTGTCCTGAAGGAATAAATTATATTGCTATCAGTCCTAAAGTGAATGAATCCACTATAGAGAAAAATTTTACCCACGTGCAAGAACTACGTTACCTTATAAAAAAAGGTGATCCCCTCCCTACACCTCGGATTACTGCCGACCATTATATACTAAGCCCACATTCATTTATTGATTGCATAGACATGGAAACGGTCAAGTACGTCTTAGAATTATGTAAAAAAAACCCTTTTTGGAGATTTTCCTTACAAATACATAAGCTTATAGACATCCCATAAATAATAATATTTACTTGAGCAAATTAGTTTATTGCTTTTTCTAAATTTTGTTGTAATCTATCTAAAAATTCTTCTGTATATAAATAATCCTTTCCATGCTCTACCTGGTTACCTTTTATACATACGGCTAAATCTTTAGTCATCTTTCCAGATTCTACGGTTTCTATACAAACCTGTTCTAAGGTTTTGCAAAATTGAATTAATTCAGAATTCTTATCTAAGTTACCTCTAAAGGTAAGTCCTCTTGTCCATGCATAAATAGAGGCTATAGGATTGGTGCTAGTCGGTCTTCCTGCTTGATATTCTCTATAATGACGTGTAACTGTACCATGAGCTGCTTCGGCTTCCATCGTTTTGCCATCAGCAGTAAGCAGTACCGAAGTCATAAGCCCTAACGATCCAAAACCTTGAGCCACAAGGTCGCTTTGTACATCCCCATCATAGTTTTTACAAGCCCACAAAAAATTACCCTTCCATTTTAAAGCACTCGCCACCATGTCATCAATCAAACGATGTTCATACACAATACCTACTTTCTCCATCTGAGGCTTAAATTCTTGTTCATACACTTCTTGAAAAATATCTTTAAACCTCCCATCATAAGCTTTAAGAATGGTATTCTTCGTACTCATATAAATAGGATATTTACGCTGAAGAGCAAAATTAAAACACGAACGTGCAAAATTTCGAATAGAATTATCTAAATTATACATCACCATAGCGACCCCATCACCGGGATAATCAAAAACTTCTCTTGTAAGCGGGGCAGAACCATCCTCAGGAGCAAATGTAATAGTTAGTTTGCCTTTGCCTTTGGTAACAAAATCCGTCGCTTTATATTGGTCACCAAAAGCATGACGAGCAATACACACAGGAGCATCCCAATTAATAATAAGGCGAGGAATATTTTTTATAACAATAGGTTCTCTAAATACCGTACCATCTAAAATATTTCTAATAGTACCATTGGGGCTTTTCCACATTTCTTGTAAATGATATTCCTTCACACGAGCTTCATCAGGGGTAATCGTAGCACATTTTATTCCTACACCATGCTTTTTTATAGCATATGCCGCATCTATAGTAACTTGATCCTTAGTTTTATCTCTATATTCGATGCCCAAATCATAATAATCTATGGGTAGCTCTAAGAAAGGAGAAATAAGCTTTTCTTTAATTAATTTCCAAACAATTCTTGTCATTTCATCACCATCCATTTCTACAACGGGGTTCTGTACTATAATTTTTTGCATAGTTTAAGTTTATTTTTTAGATACGTCAATTTATATAATAGTTATCAAATATTACCATCCTAACGAATAATACCTAATTTGTATAACTACAAAAATATTCTTTTTTTTCTAAATACAAACTTCTTTTTAATAGGATGATTATTTTATAGGGTCATATCCACTACCTCCCCAAGGATGGCAACGACTTATACGTTTTATTCCCAGCCAAATACCTTCTATAATACCATACTTTTTTATAGCCTGAATACTATATTCCGAACACGAAGGCGTAAACCTACACTTATGAATGCCCAACAATGGAGATAAAAAAACTTGATATAAACGGATAGAAAAAATACACATTTTTTTACCAAAGTATAGTATTTTTAAATACCCTTTTAGGATAATTTTATTATTGTTATTATTAGGAATTTGTTGCATAATATCTAAACCATTTCCCCAATATAATTGAGCTGTAAATAGGTAATATAGTAAGTTCTTTACTATTCGTTTGGCTACTTTGAGTTTTATCTATAAATGTATTCATTTAAAATTGGTATATTATAAAATCATA
>JBOFDP010000051.1:0-1079 GCA_051647125.1 Chitinophagaceae bacterium
ATAGAAAAAAATATGTCGGATAAAATAGTCTTACCTAAAACTATAGCATATCATATTTATATAAGGATAGAAAATTATACGCTTTATGGGGTGGCTTATAAAGCGAATGAAAAAAATGTGTTATCAAAAATATTTGTTAAAGGGAAATATGATTCTATTAAGCAGGTGGTTACCCTGAATGAATTTAGGATTTTAGAAAATCCGCTAGGGAACGATTGTTTATTTACTATGAATTTGCAGGTTGAAGAGGATCGTTTGAAAGGAGCTTATTTTACAATGGGTGCGAGCCTGGTTGATAATTTTTGTAATGAAGGATATATGTATTTGGAGAAAGAAAAAACATATAATCTAAGTGATAACTTATTTGCCAAAATATTAAAAACACCTTCCAACGTAAATAGAGCTAAACAAAAAGTAAAGAAATTAACTATAGAGCCTGAAAATCCCCAACTCTCACTAACTTATTTTGAGGCACAAAGCAATACTCTTACAACCACTTCTATAGATATTCAAAATAGTTATACTGTATTACGTCGTAGACCACAGTTGAATATTTCTAATATAGAACTAAAAGATTCTTTAATACATATTAGTTTGCAATCGCGCAATAATCTGGATACTTTTAGTATATTTCAAGGAAATATTATAATTGCTCCCAAAGTTATTTTTTCTAAAACCTTTAATATGTGGATTATTTTAAACAGTACTTTTAATGCCGAGAATATTGCTCTTGTAAATTTGTCTAAAAAATCACCTTCTACTGTGCCTATAACAATAGAATTGACTATAGATAAAGAGAAAAAAATAATTCCTATAGTAGTGGATAGTAACAATATATACAAATTAAATTTCTCATTAAAAAAGACTCCCTAGCATGATAAAAAAAATATTGTTCTTACTTTTTATAAGTAGTATCGTTATTGGTCAGGAATTTAATGCTACTGTGAATATTAATTATACGCAAATAAATACTTCTGTGGATAGAACAGTATTTGAGAATCTAAAAAAAAATATTATTAATTTTTTTAATCAGAATTGGACTAATGAATCTTTTTCTTCGGAGGAAAGAATTGATTGCA
>JBOFDP010000052.1:0-19092 GCA_051647125.1 Chitinophagaceae bacterium
CATAATTAGAAATTAAATACTCATACGCATCACCAAATAAATCAATATGGTTCTCTTCAAAATTTCCAAAATTAAGACCTGCTACCCCTTTAATAACCGCTGCTAAACGAGAGTTTTTCTCTGTTACGGTATTTCCCAATCGGTTACTTGTCGTGTCAAAATCGGCAAAGAGTCCTTTGATATCTGGTTCGGAAGGATAGCCGTTTGCCGAACTTTCAATCGCTGCAAATATCGTTGCCAAATCTGTATTTAAACGGTCATTGGTATGGGCAGTTTTTGCAATATTAGAAAATAACTGACTGGGATAAATAAAGTATCCCTTTGTTTTGATGGCATCGGCTTGAATTGCTTCAGTAATAATATCATCTGAGAGTGTAGAATAATTGATACTATCTGCGTTCATATAATTAGCAAAATTCTCACTAATAAAACGATAAAACAGCGTCCCTAGAACGTATTGTTTAAAATCCCAGCCGTCGATAGAACCTCGGACTTCGTTTGCTATTTTCCAAATTTGAGCCTGTAATTCGGCTCGTTGCTTTGCACTTGACATTATCAATTTCTTAATTTTATTATCGTGTTTTAATGAGTTCCACGTAAGGTACAAATATAATTCAATTTTTGGTAATAATTTGTTTCAAATTTTCAGTAAATCTAATTCATCTGTTTGGTGGGCACTAAAAAATCTGTCTATATCCTCATCAGCTCTATAGTTAGCAAAAGGGGTATTTTTGGCAAAATGTTTTATACAAAAGTGGAAATTTAATTCTAATTTTTTATAAAAATAAATAGTTGCGACTATTTAAAGTAAGCAATAACTACCATAAAAGGCACAGCAAGTTTAAATTACAATAGTGGCGCAGCAAAGAGGAGGATAGCGAGCGAGCTCTTACTTTTTTCTTTTCCAATAAAAAATATACCCTGTAATGGGTAGGGAAGCGCCTATAAGTGTTGCTAAGCACCATAGTATTTTGGTAAATATATTCCATGATCCGGCATGCATGGTATAGCTCTGGCTCATAAGATAGGAGATATTACGTTGTTCCTTATATTTTGAAACAAGCATTATGGAGGAATCTTTTTTGTGAAACTTATATTTATCAGTAGCTTTATTATGGGAAGCTTCTTTTGGTAGCAGGGCAATATCTCCGGATTGAGCTATTTGTATAAAATGATAATCAGGATATTGCAAAGCCATTTTTTGGAATAGCCCTTGCCAAGAAAAAGTATTTTTTGTAGTCGGTGTAGAGGTATTAGCTTTTTTAGTAGCCATATGCTCGATACCGAATATTTGGGCTACTCCATTTTTGTACCATTCAAAAGACCACATCAACCCCGAAAAACACATTACCAAAAGTAATATAAAGGCATAGAAACCAAGTATTTTATGGAGGTCAAGGTTTTTACGATTAAAGTGGGTATTTTTCCATCGAAATAAAAAATTTTGAACAAGGTTTTTCCTATTAGGAATCCAACGTATAATACCCGTTATCAGGATAAATATCATAAAGATAGTAGAGATACCTACTATTATTTTTCCAATAGTTTTATTGGGCAACATAAGCCATCTGTGAAGAAGCATGGTTTTTAAAAAGAAACCCGATCGGGAGGTACTTTTTTCTACTATTTTTGCAGAATAGGGATTGACATAAGCGAAGTATCGTTTTCCTGAAGATAGGGTAGCTATAATATTTCTTGTAGGGTGTGGGTATATTTTTAGGGCTACTACGGTATCCTTAGTTAATTGTTTATTGACAGAAGCTACTACGGTATCCATATGCATAGGAATTTTCCCTAAGGGGGGTTGGTTGAAATATTTATCGCGATTGGTAGTTTCTGTTATTTCAGTTTCAAAAGAAAGTATGGCTCCTGTAATACAAATTAAGGTAATAAAAATACCTGCAGGTAGAGATAACCAAAAATGAATTAGCTTAATTATTTTTGTCATAATCTTAGAATTTATAGGCTACGCTAGCAGCAAAGTTAAAAGGATCAATAGGGTTGATATACCCACCTCTATAGTATGAACTATATCCTAAGGCATTGGTTATATTATTAAACCATAGTTGGAAGGATAGTTTTTTGTAGGTATATCCTACGGTGGCATTGAGTGTAGTATAAGGATTCATTAAAAAAGGTTTTATACCTGGATTTGTATTGCTATGGATGGTAACTTTGGTATAGTCTGTAATCGGTCTACTTCCTATATAATAAGCCCCTATACCTATAGAAAGCCCTTTCATTACAGTTTCTTGAAAATGGTAATATATCCAAGCATTAGCAGTGTGTTTAGGGGCATTCATTGGGGTAGAACCATCTACAAAAGCAGGGCTATTTTGATACCGAGCATCAAGCAAAGCATATCCTAAAACCACATCAAGCCCATTTATCACATTGCCTATTACTTCTATTTCTATACCTTTTCTTTTAAGGTCTCCTGCCTGATCATATCGCCCTGTGGCTTGATCGGCTTCATCGTATACTTGATAAGCAAGGTTGGTATTGAGTACATGGAATAAGGTAAGGTTTGCTCTTAATCTCCCATCAATTAGCTCGGTTTTAATACCTGTTTCAAATTGTTGTATAGTAGATGCTCCTATAGGAGAACCATCCATTTTTAGATTGTTCGCAGAACGAAGGTCTGTAGTAGTGGTATAAGAACCAAAAATATGTAATTCTTTTATGGGTGTAATAATAATTCCTATGATAGGATTAAAAGCCTCTCCCGAAACTGCTCCTGAAGAAGTATTATCTATACTATTTCCTAAACTATATCTTCCTCCCATCACCACTTTGGCATATTTGCTAATACTCAGAATATATTGAGCCATAATACCATAACTATAGGAAGATGAGGACAGCAGAGAACCCTCTTGTAAGGATATGTTTTGGGGGAGTGTATTGATAAAATTTTCTAATACATTAATAGTATCTATTACTTTTGAGAGGTAGCTGTTGGTGGATACTTGTGTACTACGAAAATCTAACCCTGTTTGAAACATGTGAGTGAATATACCTGTTTTGTAGTTTTGTCCTACAAGGTCTATTTGTAGGGTTTGGTTATTATCTTTTCGGAGCGAACGCCCTAAAGAACGCTGTATAATATTATAGCTTGTACTATTCTTAAATTTAGCAGTGCTGGCACCCGTATTATCTACCGCAAGACCAGCCACTGCCAATGCTATACGTAATGACAAATGAGGATCTATTTGATAGTTAAATCTTCCTATATAGGATATTTGAGTAGTAAAAATTTTATCAGTAGTAAATCCAAGAAATTTATGATGAGGCATATGGTATAAGGCATTAATACTATCTGCAGCAAGATTTATAGTTCCTCGGTCAGGAGTGCGGGTATCATGCAAGTAATCCATCTCTACAATAAGAGTAGCTTTTGAATTGATTTTCCACGCCATAGAAGGATTAAGGTAAATACGTTGTTTGGTAACATATTTTCTATAATTATCAGAACTTTCATAAGCTCCATTAAGTCTAAACCCAAATGTTTCTTTTTTGTTTACTACGGTTTGCAAATCAAAGGTAGGTCTTACATCCCACCAACTTCCTATACGTAATCCTACTATAGCTTGATTGATAAATTTAGGTATTTTTGTAGCAATATTTACAGTGCCTCCAGCACTTCCTAAATCGTTTCCTATGCCTTGGGTAACGGCAGCAGAGCCTTTAAGTATCTGAATACTTTCTATCCCTTGTACGTCGGTTAAAATACCTTGTCCTCGAAAGTTGGAGTTTACTCGCACGCCATTTTTTAAAATAGGAAGTCCCCGAAATCCTCTTGCTGTAAGGCTCTCGCTGGCACCTCCATAAGTAGAAAAAGTAGTAACTCCTACTACATTTCTTGTAGCCTCTCCAAGAGTAAGATTGCCTTGCTGGGCAATCATTTTATGAGAAATTACTGAGATACTTTGTAATTGCTCACTGGGCTTAAAAGGCATACGTGTAAGGAAATCCATTTTTTCAGGTTCTTTATAACGAGAACCGAAGACTTCAATAGTGTCTAAACTTTTTCTATATTTTACCCTATTGGTATCATTCTCAATAGAAGAAAATCTATATTGTATAGAATCTATAATATTGTGTAGGGATATAGTTTTTGTTAGATTTTCGGCAAATGCTGACAGGCTTACACATAAAGCAATACCATAAAGTATACTTTGCCTACAGCAGTGTATGAGTTTATGAATTATATATTTTTTAGGTATCATAACCAATTTTTAAATTATCTGTTGGCAAAAGTATCTAAATAATAGATATAATTTTTGATATCTAGGGTCTTTTTCCGTTTAGCTAAAAAGGTATTTCTTTATACTAAAAAATAAGCACATATTAAGTGAATTTAGTAGTAAGAGGTATTCCCTTTTTAGGCTAATGAGGTAACGTTTTAGTGTGTATTTTGTTTTTTTCGTAGATAGTTAAACACGAACCCTATAATTACTAACAATATGATAGGAGCTAAAATATTGATAGCTTGAAAAAATAGTTTTTCATTGTGTACCTTATCAGCATTTAGTAAATACTGCTTAAAATTTTTATTGCGTGCAACTATCAACCCTTTATCATCAAGAAGATACTCAATAGTGTTTAAAAGAAAGGATTGATTGGCAAACATATAGTTCATATCCTTAGAAAAACCTATAGGAATAATTTTTTGTTGAGATGCTTCATTTACAAACATGGCAGGATTAGCTACTACAACCATATGGGTAGATTGAGATATTTTTGGAAAAGGTTGTTGAGTGGTTTGTTCTATATAAGTTCTGTCTTGTTCTGTCATGCGATTGTAGTAAAGTGAAGGGAAATTACCTTGTAGTAAGATAGCTATAGGAAGGAATTGTTTGGTATAGAAATTAGGATTTAACAAGGAGGCTTCGTTAATGCTTACTAATGCTGGGGCACTTATTAGTTGAGATTTAGAGGAGGAATAGACTAAAGGTTCTTTAGTTACATGTGGTACGGCTATGGTATCTAAAAAAGTAGTGTACTTGGCAAGTAGAGGGTCTAATCCTTTAGTAATTATGTGATTGGGATTGGTGTTAAGTATAGGGTAGTAAGGCCATTGAAGAGGCTTTATTTGAGGCTTATTTCCTACTTGCCCTACTACTACAGAAATTGTAGCACATTGCAAATCTTTTACTAAACTATAATTGAGCTTTACACCATAGCGAAACATCATATCGTCCAAATTCACATCTTGGTTGATAAATAGTAGATTTCCTAAAGTGCTTTCCTTTGTATTATCTACTTGCATGGTATTGATAGCCCAAAATATTTTTCCTCCATTCATTATATATTGGTCAATTTTCATTTTCTCATTATCAGAAAAAGGAGCATAAGGACTAAAGATAATTAATAAATCAGTACTTTTAGGGACATCATTTTTATAAGATAAATTGAGGGTATCTATATTATATTTTTGTCCTAATAGAGTAAAAAATTCTGCCATTCGAATATCTAAGGGCTCTCCATGACCTATGAGGTAAGATATGTTAGCACGTTGATTCTTTACAAGTTCTTTAATAGCAGTAGATATACGATATTCTAACATTAAAGAGGCTTGGTGAAAGAGTTCATTTTCCTCGCCTAGTTGCAACCCTTCAAAAAGATTAATAGCTTTTATTTGATCTCCTATTTTTATAATTATACCAGGAAGAATCAACCTTTGTTTTACTTCTACATTAGATTTAGTTTGTGCTTGTAAAGTATAGGGTTGTAGTCCTAATTGTTGTAAGGTATCTAATAATTGGTTGCGTTGATTGTCTGATAAAGATTCACGAAACGGGTTGATAAATTCAAAATGTATTTTTCCTTTGGACAATGCTCTATATTCTTGTAATGATTCTTTAAGGATATTACTTAGTTTTTTATCTAAATTCTTTACTCCACCATCTAAAAAAACCTCTATGTTTATTTCATTATCTAAATTTTTAAGTAGATTTTTTGTGGCAGGGGTGAAAGAATAAATTTTATTGCTAGTCAAATCAAATCGTGCATGGAAAAAGAATACTCCTATATTGATAAGTACAATACTGAGTATAATATACATCCAAGTATATTTTTTATCTAATAATTTTATCATGTAGGAGTAGCCATTTTTTTTATTGTAAAGAATAAGAAGACCAATAGAATACTTGAAAAATATACGACATCACGTATATCTAATACCCCGCGACTAATATTTTCAAAATGTTGCATAATTCCAAATTGGTCTATATAATAGCTAACAGATCCGTTAAATACAGATAAATAGCTCAATGGCCGAATACCAAAATAGGCCAAAAAACAGATAAATCCAGCTAAAAAAAAAGCTATTAAGGGTTGTGTTGTCATTGCACTTGCCCAGATAGATATTGCGGTAAATGTTGCGGTAAGAAATATTAATCCAATATACGAGCTTATCATTTCTCCTACATCTACTTGTGCATTAGCTGAAAGATATACTATTGTAAAAATATAAGATATGGTACATACAATAGCTAACAACGAAACTACCCAACAAGATATAAATTTACCTACTACAATATCTCTATAATGGAAAGGTAAGGTAATTAGTTTCTCATAAGTACCACTTCTAAATTCTTCAGAAAATGTACGCATACATAATGCGGGTATAAGAAATAAAAATACCCAAGGAGCTATTTGAAAATAGACCGACAAAGAGGCATAACCATTTTCAAATACACTGCTTTGAGGAAAAATAAAGACATACAAACCATTAAATATCAAATAGAGTATAATCGATAAATATCCTGTGGCAGAACCAAATAAATGTATCCATTCTTTTTTACAAATTGTCCACATATGTTAGATCATCAGTTTCCTATTTTTTAGAAATATTATATTCGGATTAGTTTTTATAAGCATAGTTTTTTTTATCTTCCAAAATCATCTTGTAGGCGTACAATATCTTCTTCATTAGAAGGATTTTGAGGGTCGGTATGTTTCCAGATTTCTGCTAATACGGCATAATCTTCTAATCCTACCAAACGATGTCTTGTACCTACATCTAAACGTACAATATGATTTGATTGTAATATTTGAACCTCTGTTTCTTCATCATTTTGGCTTACCACTAATCCTACAGGACCTTGCAATACTCTCCAGATTTCTGATCTGCGATAGTGATATTGCCAAGAAAGTCTTTGAAGAGGAGATACCAACAATATTTTAGGACTTAATTTTTTAAATTCTCCTGTCTTCAAATCTGACTTATCTTCTTTAAAAAAACTATCTATAAAGGCATCTATTTCAGATTCATCAATTAATGCAAATGCTCCCCAAGCACGGGTAGTATCTTTGCTTACAATAGTAAAATTAGGTACAAATTGTTGTAATACTTGTTTAAAAATTTCTTCTTTGTGTATCATAATTATTTAATTTTTATTGTTTCTAACGAATAAGATAGAGAAGCTAGGTATAAGTATACTCATGGCAATCTTTGTATTAGGTTCTATACAAAATAAGATGATTGATATAAAATAGTATCCAATTAAGAATTTTGATAATTGTTTAAAAGTATCTTGTTTGAGCCATAAATATACAAATCCTAGTAGAAAAGTAGTGATAAATGCCAAAAATAGGTAGATGTTAGGAAAAATATTGGTATGCCAAGACCATGATGTAAAAAGATGAGGTAAGTATATCCATTCATCGTATCGTAACCATATATAGGATATTGCTAAATAAGCGGGCATAAGAGTACCCAATATACCTACTAAGAAGTATAGGAGTATCTTCTTTTGGTTGAAAGCATAAATAATAAGTAGTAATAAAAACAAATAGCATCCAGCATAAAATAAGCCTGCTATTCCAATAAATAATGAAATAAACAGCATTTCTAATAAAGTGCTATTTGAATTTTTATTTAGTAAGTATATTGTAGAAAATACAAGTATTTGTCCTATCCAAAAGCTACTTAATTGGTGTACATATATAGAACCTATCAATAAGAAAATAAGGAAAATAGCAGGGGAGCGTATATTATTATATTTTTGAAATTTTTTATCATTAAATAGTATATACCATAATAGCAGCTCTATGAGTAAAAATAGTATTATACTTATAGGAGAAGAACATATTTGATAAATCAAAGGATATTGCTTATTATTTAAAAAATAATAAGTATAAAAAAATCCATCCAAAGAGCTTTGCAATAAGGAAAAATCCATATGATTGTCATAATACACTAAAAAACAATAGCCCATAATTCCCCAAAAAAGTAACATGCCCCATAGTTTATTATTGTTGTTTGAGAATCTTTTTGGAAATTTTTTCATATAAAATTGGGTATTATAAAAATAAATAAAAAGGTAGTTTAATTAAAATTAAAGCTTTATGCATTGAATCTAAAATGCATAATATCACCATCTTTTACGCAATAGTCTTTACCTTCTACACGTAGTTTCCCTTGTTCTTTACAGGCTGATTCTGAACCCAACGTTACAAAATCATGATAATCAATAACTTCAGCTTTAATAAATCCTTTTTCAAAATCAGAGTGAATAACACTTGCGGCTTGAGGAGCTTTCCAGTTTTTTCCAATTGTCCATGCACGTACCTCTTGTACACCAACCGTAAAAAAGGTTTCTAATTGAAGGATTTCATAAGTGTGGCTAATAAGCCTATCTAACGCAGGTTCTTGCATACCGTAGGCTTCCATAAACATATTTTTTTCTTCTTCATCGTCAAACTCTGCTATCTGCGATTCTATGGCATTGCACATAACAATAATATCTGCTCCTTCTTGTTGGGCAAATTCAGCTAATTGATTTGAGTATATATTGCCTGTATGCATATTTTTTTCATCTACATTAGCTACGTATAATACAGGTTTTTGGGTAAGAAGAAAGAGATTTTTTAAAATAGGTTGTTGTTCCTTGCTCAATGTCAGATGTAGAATATTTTCTCCTTTACTTAAGGTTTCTTTACACAGTAATAATACTTCATATTCATCCTTTGATTGCGTATCTCCCGATTTAATATTTTTTTCTATACGTTGCAATCTTTTAAGTACAGTATCGAGGTCTTTTAGTTGTAATTCTGTATCTATGATTTCTCTATCACTTAAAGGATCTATTTTCCCTTCTTCACGTAATATATTTTCATTTTCAAAGCAACGTATAACCTGTATAATAGCATCAACTTCTCTAATATTTGCCAAAAATTGATTTCCTAAACCCTCTCCTTTACTAGCACCTTTCACCAAACCTGCAATATCTACAATCTCTATTTGTGTAGGTATTATTTTTTCCGGATTAGCTAAGGTGGCTAAAATTTCTAATCTTTTATCAGGTACATTGACTAACCCTACATTAGGTTCTATCGTACAAAAACGATAATTGCTAGCTTGAGCTTTACTACTTTTACTGACTGCATTAAATAAAGTAGATTTTCCTACATTAGGTAATCCTACAATTCCAGCTTTTAGTGACATATTGCTTTTTTATGTATTCTTTTTTGTCCTGCAAATATAGGAGATATAAAATAATATATTCTAAATAGAGTTTAAAAACTACAAGAATATTTTTACACGAAATATTTTTCTAATTAGGAATAATTTGGATTTTTCTAAAAAACAATTAACTTTGCTGTAAAAATATATTTATTTTAATACAACACAAGCATTATGTTAATAGTAGATACTAAAAATTGTGAAAACATTGATAAAGCTCTTAGAAAATATAAGAAAAAATTTGATAAGACACGTGTTATTTTACAACTTAGAGGGAGAGAATTTTTTACCAAACCTTCTATAAAAAAACGTAACCAAAAGTTGAAAGCTATTTATCGTCAAAAGTTTATGAGTGCAGAAATTTAGAATATTTTATTTTTACTTAAATATTAGGTAGAGTCTTGAAAGGAATAGCTTCTTTCAAGATTTTTTTATAACTTATCTCTTTTGTTATGAAAAAAATTTGTATCTTAGGGAATGGAAGTTTTGCAACAGCACTTGCTCATGTATTAGTTTATAATGGACATCAAATATATTGGTGGATACGTAAAACGGAAAATCTTAATTTTATTAATCAACATTTTCATAATCCTAATTATCTTACAGGTTTATCTTTTCAAAATTATTTTTCACAACTTACACTTACTACTGATATTGTACATGCTGTTAATATTGCCGATATTATAGTGGTAGCCGTACCTTCTGCTTTTTTAGAAAATATTTTTTGCAATCTTACAGCTTCATCTTTACAACAAAAAAAAATAGTATCTGTGGTTAAAGGTATTGTACCTTCTTCACTTACTTTACTTAATGATTATCTTCATAAAAAATATAATTTTCTATTAGATAATTACATTGCTATTGCAGGCCCTTGTCATTCTGAGGAATTGATGTTACATAAGAATTCGTACCTTACTTTTTCTTCGTCTATGATTCATAATGCACAACAAATAAGCCAGCTTTTTGAGAATGCATACTTACGAACTAAGGTTTCTAATGATGTTTATGGTACTCAATATTGTGCAGTGTTAAAGAACATTTATGCTATAGGAATGGGAATTGCACATGGATTGGATTATGGAGATAATTTTTTGAGCGTATATGCTATTAACAGTTGTAAAGAATTAATTAGATTTTTAAAAATATTTCATCCAGAAAAGGTAGATGCAGAGCATTACTTGAGTTCAAGTTATTTAGGAGATTTATTGGTAACTTCATATTCTTTACATAGTAGAAATCGTTTGTTTGGTACTTACGTTGGAAAAGGATATTCTATAGAAAATACCAAAATAGAGATGAATATGGTAGCAGAGGGATATTATGCTTTGAAGTGTTTGTATACTTTATGTCACGACAAATTACACATAGAGATGCCTCCCTTTGCCCAAGTTTTATATGAAATTTTATGGAAACATAAAAATCCTATTGTTGCTTTCAAAATGATTGAAAATATGTTGAAGTAATTTTTATGTATTATTATAATTAATTGACAAAATTGTATTTTTGTTATAATAATAAATTATAGATTAAATTTATGACTACAGTACATATTGAATATAAAGTAAACCTCAGAATGCTAGCTACTCATTTACACAGCAATACAATTATAGCAACAGGATGCACCTATCGATAATCAAGGTAAAGGAGAAAAATTGTCACCTACAGATTTGATGGTGTCTTCTTTGGGATATTATAGGATGACTTTTATGGGTATTGTTGCTAAAAGGTATTACTTGTGAGGTAACTAAAGTAATGAGCCAAGATACTCGTCATAGAGTTGTAGAAATTATTATTCATTTTCAATTTCCCCAACAATTGAATCTTGTAGAAACGAAAAATCATTCATTCAACGTTCTTGTTATGCTTGTGCAGTAGGTAAAAATTTGCATCCATGTTTAAAACAAACTATTACATTTACTTGGTAATTTGCTTTAAAAAATATAAGATACGGCTATCGTAAATACCAAATTTTTAGGTCCATTAGTATGTATAGATTGTGTACCTATAACAGCACCTGTTCGGATATTAAATCCAAAAATATCTACTCCTATTCCAGAATTTATCATTAAGTCAAATTTCTTTAATTCAGAATAAACATTAATTTTTTGGTGGGCATCAGTAATATCATCAGCTTTTATTAACCCTCCCAAGGTAACACCCACATAGGGATATAATATAATACCGATCGGAATTTTTAAAAGTAAATTGATAGGGACCTCTATATAAGAAAGCTTATATTTTTGGTAAGGATAAGCGTTATTAGTACTACTGATAGCACCACCTTTTTCACTATAAAAAAGTCCAATTTCAAAGTTAAGCCAATTGAGATTAGTAGTGCCTAATATCCCTGCATGAAAAGAATGTAAATAACTACTTTTATGATCAGTACCTTTTTTATATAAAGTACTAGTATTGTATCCTGCTTCGACAGCAGTTGTAAAAATTTTCTTTTTATTTTTGACTTGTCCAAATACATTGAGCATAATACTAACAAAGACAATCAATAACAAATATTTTTTCATCACATATTTTTTTAGATTTAGAACAAAATTAATTATAATATTTTTCCATATCAGATAATATTTGTTCAATAATAGCAGGATTCTGTTCTGTTATTAACTTATTTTTAAAAATTTTAATATTTGGCAGTCCTTTAAAATAGTTTACATAGTGCTTTCTCATTTCTAAGACACCTAATTTTTCACCTTTCCATTCTATACTTTTTTGAAGGTGTTGTTTTATTACTGCACATCGTTCTGTAATAGATGGAGGAGAAAGTAGTTTTCCTGTTTTAAAATAATGCTTAATTTCTCTAAAAATCCAAGGGTATCCTATGGCTGCACGACCTATCATAATACCATCCACTAAATATTTTTGTCTATATTCTAATGCTTTTTGAGGAGAATCTATATCACCATTCCCAAAGATAGGAATTTTGATATGAGCATTCTCTTTTACTCTTTTTATCCATTCCCAATTGGCTTTTCCTGTGTACATCTGACTGCGGGTACGGGCGTGTATTGTGAGTGCCGCTATCCCGCAGGATTGTAACCGTTCGACAACTTCCATAATATTGATATTATGATTGTCCCATCCTAATCGAGTTTTTACTGTAACGGGTACTTGAGAGCAACTTTCTACTACGGTATGTGTGATACTATGTATTAAATCAATATTTTTTAATACCCCAGCTCCAGCACCTTTATTGACAACTTTTTTTACAGGACATCCAAAATTTATATCCAACAAATCAGGTTTGGCTTCAAGTACAATTTTTGCAGCTGTGGACATGGCGAATTCTTCCCCTCCAAAAATTTGAATACCTATAGGTCGTTCATTTTCAAAAATATCCAATTTCTTTTTACTTTTCTCGGCATGTCTTATTAATCCCTCGCTAGAGATAAATTCGCTATACATTAAATCTGCTCCTTGTGTTTTGCAAACTGCTCTAAATGGAGGGTCGCTAATATCCTCCATAGGGGCTAATAATAATGGAAATTCTTGAAAAATAATCTTGCCAATACGTACCATTTATTTATTTTTATATATATTCGTATTTACAAAGTAAATGTATTTTTTATGAACAATGAGTTTTCTATATTTAGACATCAATCAACGGCAATGAAGTTTGGCGTAATACTATGTTTTTTTCTATTTGGATTGTTTCTTTCTGCTACTATTATTAGTGTATTAAGTAAATGGAGTTTCTTACAATCTCATGCTTATATACATCAGGTAGTTATGTTGTTTATTTCTTCTATAGGTACATTTTTATTACCTGCTTGGTTGTGTGGTATAATTTATGGGAAAAATCTAACTACTTATTTAAAAATTAATGTTCCTAAACGTCGTGAAATTTTTCTATGGTCATTTTTACTAGTATTTATAGCCTTACCTTTTGTTCAATATACCGCATTTCTTAATCAGCTCATTACCTTACCTTCATCTTTAATGGAAATAGAAAAAAAGGCAAATGAACAGCTACAATCTTTGTTACAGATACGTACATTTAGTGCTATTATAATTAATATTTTTCTTATAGGTATACTACCTGCTATTGTAGAAGAACTGTTTTTTAGAAGTGTATTACAAAAAACTATTTATGATATTATGCGGAAAGCATGGGTAAGTATTTTAATAGCATCATTTATATTTTCATTTTTGCATTTTCAGTTTTTAGGGTTTTGCCCACGTTTAGTATTAGGTATTTTATTAGGCATTCTTTTTCAGTATAGCCAGAGTGTATTTCCGAGTATGTTGTTTCATGCTACTTTTAATTCCTTTCAATTGATATTGTATTATACTTTTCATGTAGATTTAGATCAGATAAATCAAAAAGATATAAATACATGGTCTTTCTTAGTATTAGCCATTATCAGTTTGGGTAGTGTATATTTTGTGATCAAGAATAAGGTACTACCGCAGTAAATATCTTATTCTATTTTTTGTCCTTTCATATTTTCTGATAAGGCTTTATTCATAATACGTTGGGCAAAAGGAGTCGTATATTCATTAAGAAATTCTGTAACAAATTGTATTTCATTTTTATCATTCAAAGACAATTTTTCTTGTAAATTTTTGATAATATCCTTTGTCTTATCAATCTCTTGTTGAGATAATTCAAGGGAATATTTTTTTAAAAATGTTTGAGTTACTTCAATTATTTGCTCTGCTTCTGTTTTCGCTTCTACCAAAGCGCGGGTATCTCTATCTGTTTTGGCATTAAGTATGGAATCTTTTAGTAAACTTTCTACTTCTGAATCGGTAATCCCATATTGAGGTTTTACGTCAATAGATTGCTCTATATTATGTATCAATTCTTTTGCTTTGACTCGAAGAATACCATCAGCATTGAGAAGGAAAGAAATTTCTATTTTAGGTAATCCTGCAGGCATGGGTGGAATATTATTAAAATGAAATTCAGCTAATTTTCTATTGTCAAGTACAAGATCTCTTTCTCCTTGATATACCGTAATTCGCATATTTTTTTGTCCATCTTTCTGGGTAGTGTATTGTCTGCTGTATTGAGTGGGAACTTTGCTATTGCGAGGTATTAATATGTCCATTAATCCCCCCATTGTTTCTATTCCTAAAGAAAGAGGCGTAATATCAAGTAATAGAAATTCTGTATTTTTTCCTGCTAAAATATTGGCTTGTACGGCGGCTCCTAATGCAACAACTTCGTCAGGATTGATATGGTCATTTACCGATTGCTTAAAAAACTCACTAACAAGTTCTTTTACTAAAGGCATTCTTGTAGAACCTCCTACCATTATCACTTCATTGATTTCAGAGGTAGAAAGTTTCCCATCATTCAATACTTGGGTACAGTTTTTAAGGGTTTTTTGGATGATAGGAGTAGCTAATTGTCTTAATGTATTTTTTGATAATTCTAAAGTTTTTTGTTGAAATAGAATAGAAAAATTATCTTTTTCTGATAAAATAATTTTTGCTTTTTCAGCAATAGGTTTTAATTGTGAATGGAGATTGTTTAAATTAGTATTTTCCTCTATCCAATACTCTATAATGGCATGATCTATATCATCACCTCCCAAATAAGTATCTCCACAAGTAGCTAAAACTTCAAAAATACCATTATGGATTTTTAAGATGGATATATCAAAAGTACCTCCTCCCAAATCATATACGGCTATTGTTTTCTCTTCTTTAGGATGGATTCCTATACCATAAGCCAAGCCTGCCGCAGTAGGTTCATTAATAATACGTAATACATCTAACCCGGCTAATTTTCCAGCATCTCGAGTAGCCTGTCTTTGGGCATCATTGAAATAAGCAGGTACGGTAATGACGGCTTTAGAAATATCTTTTTTTAGTATTTTTTCAGCTCTTTCCTTTAGTTCTTTAAGTATGAAAGCGGATAATTCTATAGGAGTATAAAATTTTTCATGTATTTGAATCTTAACTAATTGATCGGTATTGTTATCAATAATTTTATATGAAAAATAATTTTGATGGTTAGCTATATCTTTATAGGATTTTCCCATAAGTCTTTTTACCGAGCTAATAGTTTGATTAGGATTTTCTGTAAATTTCTCTTTAGCTTTTTTTCCTACTATAACTTCGTTAGAATTTAAAAAATGAATTACTGACGGTACTAATGCGTGTTGATTATTTTCTAATAATATTTTGGGTTGATTATTTTCTACAATAGCTATTAAACTATTTGTAGTTCCCAAATCTATTCCTACAATAATATCATCTTCTTTCTGGATATTTCCAGATTGCATATTTATATTAATCATACTATAAGTTTTTTAGTTTTATCGCAAAGATATACCATAAGTTTTTTTGTATTGCCATTTGTACTGAAAACTACAAAGGGTAAAGGCAGGTGCAACCATTGGCACTGTAAGCCCTTCAATAGGCGCAAATTTGAAGGAAAGGTCTTTGCTTATATTAAAATTTGAGAGATGAGCCTCTACTGCAGCATCTACCATATTTAACCCCCAAAAAATAGCTAAAAATAAAGCATTCATATCAATACCTTGCCGAAATTGGTCCCTATAGTTTCTCATTACATTAATATCTGCAATAGCATTTACTTGAGGATTGATAAGAGATATTTTTGTGCTATCTCCACTGGAAAGGGCTTGATATGCATAATTGGTCATTTTGTAATAGGTGAGGTTGTAGGTAAGTCGCCATATCATATATCCTAATACGCCATAGGTGATGGGAATATGTATAATCCAATATTTCCAGTCTTTATAATTAACATAGAGTAGTCCTGAGGCAGGAATTACTGTAGACATCATAACAGCTATACCGGGGGATTTTTTTATACTTATTAGTTTCTTAGATGAACCAAGAGTAATGGGTTTTAAAGGTTTTATAGTGGAGATATTTTTATTAACTATTCTTTGCATACTATCTATTACTATAGAATCTGTAATAGATAGTTGATCTGTATTTTGAATATAAGGAAGGCTATCTTGAGGTTGAGAAATCACTTTAGCCATACCTATGAAGATGAAACAAAAAAATATAACCAAACTTTGTAAATTCATAAAAAATAAAACTTTGTAAAAATAATGTACTAAATTTGAATTTTCAGAAGGAAATATTTTTTTAATGAAAATTGCATTTTTAGGTACTATTGTCACAAGTCAAAAAAAAGACCTTTTTCCTAATTTTTTACGAGCCTTATATAAGAGTAAAGTTCATTGTTGTTTTGAATATTCTTTTTATCAAGAAGTAAAAAAAAATATTCTGCAATATTGGGATAATCCGGAAGTAATAGATTTGAAAAAATTGCCTTCTGGCATAAAATGTTTTGTAAGCATCGGAGGGGATGGCACTATGATTAAATCTGCTAAAAAAATAATACATACGCAGTTACCTATTATAGGTGTTAATTTTGGTAATTTAGGGTTTTTAACTAGCATAGCACTTGATCAATTTAACGTATCTTTAAAAAATATTTTATCTAATAATTGTACAATAGAGAATCGTTCGTTGCTTCAGATACATACACCTGATAATAAGAAAACTAACCTGGGTCAAGCACTGAATGAAATATCGTTTCATAAGCATAGTCATGATTCTATTATAACCATCAGTGTGTATTTGGAAAATATATTAGTTAATACTTATTGGGCGGATGGTTTGTTAGTAGTTACTCCTACAGGCTCTACAGCTTATAATATAAGTTGTGGAGGACCTATTATTTATCCTACTGCCAATTGTTGGGTTATTAACCCTATCGCCTCTCATAATATAGATGTACGTCCATTAATTATTCCTGATCATTTAAATGTAAGAATTAAAATAGAGTCTAGATTAATGAAAACATTTATTTTGGCTCTTGATGGGAGTAGGCATACTATGAGCAATAAAAGTATGGTAACTATTTCTAAATATTCCGAACAAGTACAATTTATTCAATTACCAGAAACTACTTTTTTTAATACCGTAAGGCAAAAATTATATTGGGGTAGTGATATAAGGAATTAGTCTATCATATTTGTAGAGATGAAAAAAATTATTATTTGTATTTTAGGGTGTATATTTCTATACATACAGGGGCAACCTCCTGAAGTGATTACATCACAGATGGGTATTAATGGCGGAGGAACTTATTATTTTGGAGATTTGAATAATAAACCAGATCTTAGGCAACCTTCTTTTTTTATGGGTGTATTTTATAGAAAGTATCTTAATGAATATATTGCTTGGAGAGTAAATTTTAATTATGCTAATGTAGGATACAACCAGGCTTTGAGCAAAAACGAACAAGCTAAAATTCAAAACCTTTCTTTCAAAACTGATATTTTTGAATTATCGGCACAAGGAGATTTTAATTTTTATAAATATCTACCGGGCTCTCCTAAATATAGATTTACTCCTTACCTTACACTAGGTATAGGTGCTTTTTATTTTAATCCATATACGTATTTAGAGGGTAAAAAATACTCGCTTAGGCAATATAAAACTGAGGGGCAAAAAAAACCTTACTTATCTCTTGGGATTAGTGTACCTCTTGGGATAGGTATTAAATGGAATCTTACGCGTCAAATAGATATTGGATTTGAAATTACGTATCATTTTACCTCTACTTATTATTTAGATGATGTACACGGTGATTATGCAGGTTCAGATTATTTTGTCAATGATCCTATTGGTATCAAATTACAAGACCCTTCTAAAACTTCTATTGGTATACAAGGGAGACAAAGGGGTAATAGTGCTCTTACTGACCAATATCTTTTTTGGGGTTTGCATTTAGTGTATAATCTTCTATATAAGCAGTATTGCCCTACACCAATGGAGGATGGATATTAGTACCTAATTATAATAGATTTTGAAGTATTGATACAATAAGCAGGAATTGATATAGATATAATATTTTTGACATTAGGATAAACAGAAAATTACTAATAAAAAATTAAGGGTAGGTAAAAAAGAAATAATTAAAAAATTATTTGTATATTTGCCCTTTAGAAAGTAAAAATATTTTATAGAATATGTTTTTTGTAGTGAAAATTGCAGGTCAGCAATATAAAGTTGAAAAGGGGCAAAAGTTATATGTTCCTCATTTGGAGGCTAAGATTGGAGAGGTTTTAACTGTAGGAGAAGTGTTGCTTTCAGCTGATGAATCCAACGTAATTTTAAAAGATAATAAAAAAGTGAATGCTGAAGTAATCAACCAGGTAAAGGGTGATAAAGTAATAGCTTTTAAGAAAAAAAGAAGAAAAGGTTTTAAGAAAAAATTAGGGCATCGTACTCAATATACTCAAATTTTAATTAAAGATATTATTTAAATAATTTTTTAATAGTTTAATATTATGGCACATAAAAAAGGTGAAGGTAGCGTAAAAAATGGTAGAGATTCCCAAAGTAAACGTTTGGGAGTAAAAGTTTTTGGTGGACAATCTGTAATTTCTGGAAATATTATTTTACGACAAAGAGGTACTGTATATCATCCTGGGAAGAATGTAGGCATGGGTAAAGATTTTACTATTTATGCATTACATCCTGGTATTGTAGAATTTAAGAAAACAAAACAAGATAGGGTACTTGTTTCTGTTGTTATTTCATAAAAAATATTGATTAATTAAAATTTTAAAATAATTAAAGAGTAATTTTAATATTACTTTTTAATT
>JBOFDP010000053.1:0-2214 GCA_051647125.1 Chitinophagaceae bacterium
TTGAATAGACCCTTAGAGAACAACCACGAATTTAAAAAATGGCTTTCTGATATGGATGAACTGGGTAGTGTGATCAGTGAAGATGTATGTTGGCGCCAAATTAAACATACTTGCCATACTCAAGATGAAATGATAAAAAAAGATTTTGAATATTTCTATACCGATATACAACCTCATATTCAGCCTTATGCGGATGCCTTAAACAAAAAATTAATAGATTCTCCTTTTACCAAAAATTTGCCTCAGCAAATATTTTTTCCTTTTATAAGAAATGTACAACAAAGTATTGATTTATATAGAGAAAAAAATATTCCCTTATTTTCTGAACTTGCTATTTTAGAGCAACAATATGGAAGTATTACTTCTCAGATGACGGTAAGCATTGAAAATAAAGAATACACCATGCAACAAGCCGCTATTTTTCTAGAAAATGAAGATAGAACACTTCGAGAAAAAGTATATCTACAATTACAAGAACGCAGATTAAAAGACAAAGAGGTTTTAAATGAATTATTTACCAAACTAATAAGGCTCCGCCATAGAATAGCTTTAAATGCAGGGTTTGAGAATTATAGAGATTTTCGCTTTGCACAATTAGGACGTTTTGATTATACTTATCAAGACTGTGAAAAATTTCACACCACCGTACAAAAGCATCTCTTGCCTTTGGTAAATAGTATATATGAATATAAAAAACAGATGTTAGAGGTTCCAGATTTAAAACCTTGGGATTTGGAGGCTATGCCTAAAAATGAACTCCCATTAAAGCCTTTTGTAGAGGCTAAAGATTTATTAGAAAAAACGATTGAATGCCTGAATACAACACATCCATTTTTTGGAGATTGTTTGAAAAAAATGAAATATTTAAATCATGTAGATTTGGAAAGTAGAAAAGGAAAGGCTCCTGGCGGGTATAATTGCCCTTTGGCAGAAAGTGGAGCACCTTTTATTTTCATGAATACAGCGGGTAGTATGCACGACGTAGTAACATTAATTCACGAATCCGGGCATATGGTACATTCATTTTTAGCACATCAACAACCTTTAGGATTTTTTAAAGAATATCCTATGGAAATAGCAGAAGTCGCAAGTATGGGCATGGAACTCTTGACTATGGATAAATGGCAGATATATTTTAAGAATAAGGAGGATGTTAGTAAAGCTCAGATTCATTTGTTAGAACGTATTATCTGTATATTTCCATGGATAGCACAAGTAGACAAATTTCAGCATTGGATATATCTTCACCCTGATCATACGATAGAGCAGAGAGAACAAAAATGGATACAACTAAGTCAAGAATTTTCCTCTTCTGTTATTAACCAATCGGGATTAGAAAAATTTCAAGGCTTAGGCTGGCAAAAACAATTGCATATTTATGAAGTCCCTTTTTATTATATAGAATATGGCATAGCACAATTAGGGGCTATAGGTATATGGAAAAATTTTACTCACAACCGACAACAAGTACTTCAACAATATATAGAAGTATTAAGTTTAGGAAATACTACCACCTTGCCTAAATTATATGAAATAGCAGGTGTAGAATTTGATTTTTCAGAAAAAAATATTTTGCCACTTGTCCATTTTATAAAAGATTATCTAGAAGCTTTATGGAAAAATAAGTTAGGTTTAAAACAGTAAATTATGCCAATGTATAAAATTCTTATTGTAGAAGATGATAGGGACATCTCAGAAATTTTACAATTTAATTTAGAAAATGAAGGATATTTAATAGAAAAAGTATCTTCTGCGGAAAAAGCTCTGGACCTTAATTTAGAAGAATATCATCTTATATTGCTTGATGTAATGATGGCAGAGATGAATGGTTTTACTTTTGCTCAAAGAATAAAATTAGATACCCAAACAGCCTCTATCCCTATTATTTTTATTACCGCTCGTATTGCTGAAAGTGATGTAGTAAAAGGATTAAACTTAGGGGTAGAAGATTATGTTATAAAACCCTTTTCTATTCAGATATTACTTGCTAAAATAAAAAATATTTTTTATAGGATACAATCTAAAAATTCTTTAGTGGTAGTAGATATTTTTGAATACAAAGATTTGAGAGTTAACCTACCAAAAAAAGAAGTAACTATTAAACAAAAACGTATCAATCTCACAAAAACAGAATTTAAACTTTTAGTATTCCTATTACAAAACCCCAACAAATTATTTCAAAGAAATGCAATTTTAGCACACTTATGGGAAGAT
>JBOFDP010000054.1:0-4693 GCA_051647125.1 Chitinophagaceae bacterium
CTAGAATTGTTTTCAGATTATAGTAATGAACCTCAAAATATAGCTATTTCTGTTTCTTTTGGAATGGTGCTTTCCTTAATTAAAAATCTTACACTAAACTTTAATCTTAATGTGATGTATGATGATAAAATGCGTACTCCTATTTATAACGAAGAAGGAGTTTTGATAAAGAATACGGCTATGATACAACTCAAAGAATCTTTAGTACTTAATTATAAGTATATTTTTTAGTTTTTAAGAGTAAGAATAGTATCTTTTATTTTTTTTAATTTGGCACGTTCTAATGCGGATTTCCCAAAAAGTGTTTTAAAGGTTTTTTCTTCCATCTCTACCCAATCATTACTTGTTAAATTATGAATTTCCATTATAGGATCTAAAGTAGATTTATTGTGAGGTATAGCATTTTTATTCCAAGGGCATACATCTTGACAAATATCACACCCAAATATCCAGTTTTTCCATGGTTGTTTAATCTCGGTAGAAAAACTTTCTTTAAGTTCTATTGTAAAATAGGAAATACATTGATGAGCTTGTATTGTTTTATTGGGAAGAATGGCTTGGGTAGGGCAAGCGTCTATACATTGTGTACAAGTACCACAAAAATCATATTTAAAAGGAACATCTGCTTCTAAAGATACATCTATAACAAGAGTAGCAATAAAAAAAAAGGAACCTTGATTTTTGGTTATAAGGTTTCCATTTTTTCCTACCCACCCTAATCCACTTTTTACTGCCCATGTACGTTCTAAGATAGGAGCACTATCAACAAATCCCCGACCTTCTATATTTCCTAATAGTAGTTTTAAATAGTCTAAAAACTCTGTTAAAAGTTTCCTGATTACAGAGTGATAATCTTCTTTACTTAAGGCATATTTTGAAATTTTAATATCCCCTTCTTGGATTGATTTTTGGGGATAATAATTATAGAGTAAGCAAATTATAGATTGTGCATTCGGAAATAGAAGACTGGGGTTGATACGTATATCAAACCATTTCTCCATATATGACATTTTTCCGTGGTATCCTTTACTAAGCCATTTTTCTAGTTTTAGAGCATCCTCGTATAAAGGTTCTGCTTTGGAAATGCCACAATATTCAAAACCTAATTCTTTAGCTTTTTTTTTGATTTTATTAATGTTTTCTAAAGAGGTATAGGGTTTAATCATATAAACTAAACAAAAAGTATATAGATTCAAAGTTTTTCTAAAATATTCTGTTTCTTAGACTTAAAGCATATTGCAAATAAAATACCTATAATGAGTGCATAAATAGCAAAAACCAGCCATATAGCTTGCCAATTACGGCTAATTAAAATATTATTTTTACTAACAGAAAAGAAATTAACTATTGCCCCACTAGAATATCCACCAATAGCGGCTCCTATGCCATTGGTCATCATCATAAATAATCCTTGTGCACTCGCTTTTATAGTGAGTGGAGATTTTTTTTCTATAAATAAGGATCCAGATATATTGAAAAAATCAAATGCCATACCATAGACAACCATAGAGACTAAAAGCATCCAAAGTCCATTGCCAGGATTTCCAAAACCTAATAACCCAAATCTTAATGCCCATGCAAACATGCTTAAAAGAATGATTTTTTTTATTCCAAAACGAGATAAGAAAAAAGGTATGGTTAAAATAAAAAGAGCCTCTGAAATTTGAGAAACTGAGAGTAAAATTAATGAATACTTCATCCCAAAAGACTCTGCGTATTCTGGTATACGATTAAAACTATTTAAAAATAAAGAACCATACGTATTCGTAATTTGTAATGAAACCCCTAATAAGATAGAGAATAGGAAAAATATAGCCATTCTTTTTTGTTTAAACAATATTAAAGCATCTAATCCAAAAGAAGAAAGTACAGATTTTTGGGTATTGGTAGTGGGTGGACATTTAGGTAAAGTAAAAGAGTAGAAGCCTAAAACGATACTACTTACAGCAGCAAAAACTAACTGCAATGAAGAATTTTTAAATCCTGTAATATCTACTATCCACATCGCAAAAATAAAACCTATAGTCCCCAAAGTACGTATAGGAGGATATGACTTTAGGATATTATACTGATATCGATGTAAGATATGATAAGATATTGTATAGTTCAGCGATATGGTAGGCATGTAAAATAATACATGAAGTAATATAGCCATGTGTACATGAGTATAATCGGTAACAGTGGATGCATAATAAAGACAACCTGCTCCTAAGAGATGACACATTCCTAGTATATATTCCACATTAATCCATTTGTCTGCTATTATACCCAACAATCCAGGCATAATAATAGAGGCAATGCCTAAGGTTGCAAATATAGATCCAATTTCTCCTCCATTAAATCCTAATTTCCCTCCTAAATATCCACCTAAAGAAATGAGCCAAGCTCCCCATACGAAGAATTGTAAAAAATTTAAAACAACAAGGCGTAGCTTAATGCTCATAATATTTATTTCATTTACTGGAGTACCTCTGGAGTTACTCCAGTAAATGAAAATCCACCATCATGAAATAAGTTTTGCATAGTTACCATTTTTGTAAGATCACTAAATAGGCTTATGCAGTAGTTTGCACAATCAGAAGCATCAGCATTCCCTAAAGGACTCATTTTTTCGGCAAAATTTATAAAAGAATTAAATCCTTTTACACCACCTCCCGCAGTAGTTAGAGTAGGAGATTGTGAAATCGTATTTACACGTACTTTTTTTCTTACTCCATATTGATAACCCCAACTTCTAGCAATACTTTCTAAAAGAGCTTTAGCATCTGCCATTTCATTATAATCAGGAAATACTCGTTGTGCCGCAATGTAGCTCAATGCTAATACACTTCCACATTCATTGATAGCATCAAGTTTTAGTGCTGTTTGCATAATACGATGTAGGCTCATAGCAGAAATATCAAAAGTTTTATGCATAAAATCATGATTTAAGTTAGTATAATCATTTTTTTTTCTCATATTCATACTCATGCCTACCGAATGCAGAATAAAATCTACTCCGCTATTAAAATGTTCTTTAGTTTTGATAAAAAGATTCTCTATATCTTCATTAGAAGTAACATCTGCAGGTACTACTAAGGCATTCCCACAAGAGGCTGACAAGTCATGGATTTCACCTACTTTAAGAGCTACAGGAGCATTAGTAAGTACCACCTGCGCACCTTCTTCATAGCACCTTAATGCTACTTTCCATGCTATTGACTGATTGTTTAAAGCACCAAATATGATACCTTTTTTACCTTGTAATAATTGATTTGCCATAAATAGTAGAATTATTGTATTTTGATATAATTTTTAAAGCCAAAGATAGTCTAAAAAATTATTTTATAAAAATATATAATAGAAATTTTATTTTTGTAAAAATGTTAATAATTATATAAAATGATATTTTTAAAGATATTTATGACTTTCTCTATGCGTACGCTCTTTGGGTTTGAGCTTATTAAAACAAATACCTATTCTTTACATGTAGAAGATTTAATACATTTAACTATCGTATTTTTATTAGCAAGATTTATGTTGATATTTATTAAGAAATTTATTTTACGCATATCGAGAAAAAACAATTTACAAGAATCGGATGTGTATCCTATTTATACATTAATTAAATATTTAGTATGGATATTGGCTAGCATTTTGATGTTGCAGGCTATTAATATCAATGTAAGTGTATTGTTGGCAGGATCTGCGGGTTTATTAGTAGGTATAGGCATAGGATTACAAGATATGATAAAAAATATTATTGCAGGTATTATGCTATTGATGGGGAGTAGATTAAAAGTAGGTGATTATGTAGGTATTAATGGTATAGAGGGCAAATTGGTAGCTATACATTTGAGCGTATCGCAGATAGAAACCTTACAAGGATATTATATTTTTGTACCTAATAGTAAAATAATTTCTGATAATATCATTAATTGGACATATAATCAAACCCCAAAGCGATATTTTATTCTTATTGGAGTGGCATACGAGAGTGATTTAAAATTGGTGAAACAACTTTTACTAGATTGCTTAAAAAGAATGCACGATATAGAACAGCAAGATCCGTATGCTCCTACGGTTGTTTTAGATGATTTTGCTGATAGTGCTATTATGTTTAAACTCTTTTTCTGTATTACAGATCATACCAAAAATAAAATGAAAGGTGCAGAGCTGAGAGAAATTATAGCAGAATGCTTTACAAAAAACCATATTGTAATTCCTTTTCCTCAAAGAGATGTACATATATATAATGAAACTACTAAGAGCTAGTATTTTTATAAGTAGAATACACATTTCTGTCTAATCTTTATCATAAAGCTTTAAAAAGTTTTTCTATAGGAGTATCTTATTTTAGATTTCCTCAACTATTATATCGTATAATAACGGATATAAAAACTAAATTAGTATCTTATTCTAAGAGAGTAAAACTTTTTTATTACATAAATATAAACCTGTAAAAGAAATAATTAAAAAATACTATATTTTTACTTATCATAATAGATAAGTGGGTATAAAAAAAGTTCTTTTTTATAAAAAATATTTTATATTTGGATATTAAAAATATAACTAAATAGGTAATAATGTTAATAGATAATAATTAATAATAGTTTATATTAATAACATTTTTTAAAGGAATATATTACTAAACATCAATTAAAAAACTTAATACTAAATGAACAATAACATAGTAATTAAAAAACAAATTAGT
>JBOFDP010000055.1:0-1477 GCA_051647125.1 Chitinophagaceae bacterium
GGCTAAACTTTGCCCATACAGCCCTGCCCACCACAGAAAATAATACTTCTGTATATCAAAAAACTTTTTTATTTACTGGTACACTTATCCACCTTTCACGCAAAGAGGCAGAAAATAGAGTGGAGGAAAAAGGAGGAAAAATATTGGGCAATGTGAGTAGCAACCTGCATTATTTGGTAGTAGGTGAAAACCCTGGCTCTAAACTACAAAAAGCCCAAAAGATAGAACATATACAGCTACTTAGCGAAAATCAGTTTTTGGAAATAATAGCTCAAAAATAAGTTCCTTATACGGCTTTCTCATCATGCCTGTTTATTTTTTTTGTATATCTATATATTTTTTATTCTTGTGGGGGGTGTCTTGGTATGTCTCTAGGGGGGCAAATGAATCGAGTTTTTATATAGGGAATAAAAATTCTAACCCCTATTTTATTAGTATCGGCATGTTAGGCACATCCATGAGTGGTATTACTTTTATATCGGTGCCAGGCACCGTGCAAATAGCGGGTTTGCAATACATACAATTGGTATTGGGATACTTGATAGGATATATCCTGATTATACGGTTTTTATTACCTTTATATTATCGTTTACAAGTAATTTCTGTCTATGAATATCTCAATCAACGGTTTAATATTACAGCCTCTCGCACGGGGGCTATCTTTTTTATTATTTCCAGGCTCTGGATATCTGCCTTACGACTTTATTTGATACTATTTATAATCTATGAATATATTTTTAAAAATTGCCATATATCCTTTGAAATAGTGCTTGTATTATTTATTGTCATGATGTTTTTATATACTTATAAAGGAGGCGTAAAGACTTTGGTATGGACAGATATGTTACAATCTATATGTATGCTTGTGGCACTCATTTGCTCACTGTATTTTTTTTCCCAACATATTCAATTTCAATCTTTAGAAAATTTATATACTCAGTTTAAGAATATTCAGCCCAAACCGCTGTTGAATATGAATATTAGCGATAAAAATAATTTCTTTAAACAAATCATAGGTGCTATTTTAATTACATTCGCCATGACAGGATTAGATCAGGAAATGATGCAAAAGTGCCTCAGTATACATACCCTAAAAAGTGCCAAAAGGAATATTATAAGAGTAGCGATATTAATACTTTTTGCCAATGCTCTTTTTTTATTGTTAGGCATATTATTAACCGTATATGCTCATCAACAAGGAATACAACAAGCTCCTGACAATGTATATCCTTTCATCGCTTTTAGAGATTTTCCTTTTTGGGTTAATTTAATATTTGTGATAGGACTGATTTCTACCTCCTTTCCCAGTATAGATGGAGCAATCACAGCCATTACAAGTTCTATTTGCATTGATATATTAAAACTTTCTGACAAAACATGGACATTCTCTAAAAAGTTAATTCTAAGGCGTAGCATCCATTTTATAGGCTTTTTAATACTCTCTCTTTTAGTGATCCTCTTTTATAAAATACCCCAT
>JBOFDP010000056.1:0-26616 GCA_051647125.1 Chitinophagaceae bacterium
AATAAGGATATTTTTTTTGAGCTTATAAAGCCTATAACGAAAGGTCAATATATTCATTCTCAAGGGGTAGATTCCCCAAAAGGAGATGTCTTATTATCAAAAAATACCTTTATACGGGGTATTGAAATAGGTATATTAGCTAGTGTTGGAAAAACCATGGTTAAGGTTTTTGAATATCCCAAAATATGGATAGTATCTACAGGTGATTAACTTGTAGATATAGAGGAAATTCCTCTTCCTTATCAAATCCGAAAATCAAATATATATGTGATGAAGAGTATTTTAGAATCATTAAATATTTCAGTTACCGTAGCACATCTTAATGATGATAAGAAAAGAATACAATCTGTCATTGCTAAGAATAAATCAGAGTATGGAGTAATGATTTTTTCAGGAGCTATTTCTGTGGGTAAATTTAATTTTTTACACGGAGGTTATAAAGGCTGGGGGTTTGAATGTTATATTTCATAAGGTAGCACAAAAACCTGGGAAGCCTATGCTTTTTGGCACCTATGATAATCAGCATATAGTATTTTCCTTACCGGGTAATCTTGTATCTACTTTGGTGTGTATGTATCGGTATGTATTGCCTTGGTTTAAAAGGGATTATGTGACGAGATATGTAGTTTTGGGACAAGATATAGAAATAAAAAATGAACTTACTCAGTTTTATTCCTGTAGATATTAAGGATAATAAGGCATATCCTTTGAAAACCAATGGGTCGGGAGATTGTATTGAATTATCAAAAACAGAAGGTATGATAGCAACAGTTCCTTTAAAGGGAAAAATAGACAAAGATGAATCCTTATTATATTGGGATTTTGATAGATAATTTACCTGTTATCGTAATATAATTTGTTGATTATTTTGAATTTGTATAAGTTCATTTTTTTCTAAACTATCTATAATGGGTAAGAGCTTCTTTTTAGGTAGATGAGTGAGTGTAGCTAATTGATCTAAGGAGCAAGGTGTTTTTAGATAAAATACAACAAGTTCATGAATAGAATGATTGGAAGCAAGAATTTCTTTCATTTTGCAGTTATCACAAATTCCACATTTTTCAGTCGTATTATTTCCAAAATAACTCGCTATAAGTTGACTTCTACAAGTATCTGTATTGCTTGCATAATGAATGATTTTTTCACAATAATATTCAAATTGTTTTTTGAGTATTTTTTGTAAATTCATATCCAATAATAGATGCTTAGCCGGGGCTCTATTATGTATTATACTAATGGTGGAGGAATAAGAGGCAGGGTGGTATATGACTAAATTATTTTTATGTAGTTGTTGTAAAATAGTATGCAGTTCATGGATAGAAATAGAAAGCTTTTCTGCTATATTTTTTTCATTGATTTTAGTATGTGCATGTAGTATATTTTGATAATTTCGGACTATATGTAAAAGTAGCTCTTTGGTTATATTTTCATAATGCTTAATAACGTGTCTTAGTGTCTCTGTATCCATGTTTAAAAGAAGTGTAGACGGATGTAGTATAGCATCACTGAGTTGTATAAACTCTTGAGTTTCTAAAATTTTTAGTCCATAATATGTAGTAAGTGGAGGTAAAGAAAAGGTTTTTATAAAATGTGATTGATCAAAATTGTAAGTAGTATTTTTTCCTGTTCCAATACAAATGTTAAGATAGTTCATCAAAGCCTCGTATATTTCTTTTATGGCTTCTTGGTTAGGATATTGTATGATGGGTTTTTGTTTTAGATGAAAAAGCATTGCATCATTATAGAAAAGTATGGCTTCTGCATATTCTCCATTTCTTCCTGCACGTCCTGCTTCTTGATAATAGTTTTCCAAACAATTAGGTATATCTAGATGATATACTTTTTTTACATCAGGTTTGTCTATGCCCATACCAAAGGCATTGGTGCATACGATGATTGGGATTTCGTTTTTCATCCATTGTTGTTGTCTTCTTTCTCGTTGTTGTTGAGAAAGCCCCGCATGATAAAAGGTAGATTTATAGCCTCGTTGCTCTAAAACATGAGCCGTTTCGACACAATTTTTTCTAGTACCTCCATAGATAATAATACAATTATTTTTTGCTTGTTGAGATAAATCTTCTAATAATGCCTGTATAGGTATGGTGTGGTGTTTTACTTGGAAGGATAGATTGGGTCGAAGAAAAGAACCTTTGAAAACATGAGGATTTTTAAATTCTAGTTGTTCACAAATATCTTTTTCCACCTTAGGAGTGGCTGATGCAGTGAGTGCTAAAATAGGAGCTTTTGGAAATAGCACTCTAAGTTGTTTTAGCTTTCTGTAGGAGGGTCTAAAATCGTATCCCCATTGCGAAATACAGTGCGCTTCATCTACCGCTAAGAAAGAAATTTTAATATCTTCCAAAGCTGATAAAAATGCCTGAGATTGTAATCTTTCTGGAGATACATATAAAAGTTTAATCCATTTTTCTGAACATTCTATAAGTATACTTTTTATCTCTTCTTTGCTAAGTCCGCTATGAATAGATCGGGCTTGGATATTTCTTTTTTCAAGTTGCAGTACTTGGTCATTCATTAAAGCTATGAGCGGGCTAATGACAATACATACGCCGTCCATACATAAGGCAGGGATTTGGTAACAGATAGATTTCCCTCCACCTGTGGGCAAGATAGCTAATGTGTCATGTTGTTCTAAAATAGAATTTATAATGATTTCTTGTACATTACGAAAAGAAGTATATCCAAAATATTTATTTAATGCGTTAATAGTGACCAACATATTTTATTGATCAGGAAATTTGAGGGTTTTTACATCTACACTGGCTGCCATAAAATATCCAAATACCCGTTTATCTTTGTTCGTAGTACAGGCAATATTACTTTGTATATTAGGAGGTGATGGAGTGGCAACGGGTCCCATATTTCCTAAAATTATACCTAAGATATTTTGATATTCATAGGTTTCTTTTGAAATATGATATTGACTGGCTGTACAATACAATATAGTATCTCCTAATTTTGCAGGATCAAAACTTTTCGCAATATTTAGACTGTCTGTTTTTTCTGCTGCTACTGATGATTCGTCTCGAATAAATAGAGAATTGTTATTTTTGTTAGGATTGACACTAATTGTAGGGGCACCATGAATAAACTTGCTGTATCTACATCCCCAATAGTAGAAATTTTCTCTTGTCTTAGATACAGAGTATTGGATTTTAGGTACATATTTTGGAGGATCTGAAGGTTGCCCGAAAATATTGGTCGTATGAGCCATATAAAAAGAATCAATTTTTACGGGGGGTAGCATGCTGTCACTACCTGCATATGTATTCCCTTCATATTTTATGCATAAAGTATATTTTTTATTATACTCTATGGGTTTTTTTTGGTCGGGTTTGTGTGTATAAGCATTGTTAGTAGCATCATATGTAAAGTCAAAAGTATATTCATCATTAACCACTTTTACGGTAGCATTTGTGATATAATTTTCTGGCAAAATTTCGCTTTGCGTATAAGGTATAGTTTTAGTAAGGGTAATATATTGGGTGGTATCACGGTTATTTTCATAATAAAAAATCCCCCCAGAGATAGCGATACCCTGATTAGCAAAAGGTACCTGTAGATCTATTTGTTTGATACATCCCAAGGAGACTATTATTACTATAAGAATAAAATTTGTTTTTATATTTTTCATGTATGCTATTATTTTATTTTAAATTCATAACTAATACTGGGTACTATTCTATAATATCCTATTTCATATGCTTGTTGATCATTAAAATATATAGATACAGGATTTAACCTATTGTATACATTATATATACTGATTACAAATTTACCTTCCCAATGTTTTCGAGGTTTGCTTTTGAAAGCTACGCTTAAATCTAATCTATGATAAGGCTTTAGTCTATTTGCATTCCTATCACTATATTGTGTTATTAATTGATCAAAAACATAATATTGACCCACAGGATACGTTGTAGGTAATCCTGACCTAAATGTAAATAATCCTGATACAGCAATCCTGGGTGTAACATCATACGTTAATACAACATTACCAACATGTGGAATATCATAAGGAGCAGGATAATATTGTTTATTATTAATACCACTACCAATTACACTATTTTCTGTTTTTCTCAAACTTCGAGAATAGGTATAACTAATCCATCCCGTAAATTTCCCTATATTTTTTGCTACCATTAATTCTATTCCATAAGCAAAACCTTTTGTTTTTAACATTTCTGTTTCGACATAATTATTCGATAAAATATTGGCGCCGTCAATATAATCAATCAAATTTCTCATAGATTTATAATACATTTCTGTAGAAATTTCGTATTCAGAATTTCTACCCAAATTTTTAAAATATCCTAGTGATATTTGATCGGCATATTCTATGGGGATATATTTGTTAGACATAACATAGTAGTTAGCAGGTAATGTAGTAGAGGTATTGGTTACAAGTTGTATAGGTTGATTTATTCTATTATATCCTAATTTTAAAGATTGTGTATTGTCAAAAATATATACGGCGTTTATACGAGGTTCAAATAGATTATTCACTTCTTCAATTTCTCCTTTCTTATAGGCTTTGTAGGTGGTAGGAATACCAGGAGAATAGATTTTTGTATTGGCATCATATACTATGGGTTGGTTGTTGAGATATTGCCAAATAGTATCTAGTCCAAGTCGCATATAATTAATATATCTTAATCCGTATTCTATCTTTAATTTTGGGGTAATGCTTTGAGTAAGACTCGCAAACAAGGTATTTTGTAAGGCGTTTTTTTTTGTTAAATTTTCTTCTAATAGAGTAGTTCCTTTATTATCTTTTACTGTTGTTAACCCCGGAAAAATATCGTAATAATTGAATTGATATCCAAATTTAATTTTTATATTGTCGTTAATTTTATAATTCCATAGCCCCGAAAGAATATAATTATTGATATTGGCATTCCATTTAGTAGATAAACCCCCATTTTCAGATTCTAAATAAAAAGAAAATCTAGAATAAGCTGCTGATATATTAGAATTCCATTGTGAATTATATACATGGTTCCAATTAACACTTGCCAAAGCATTTCCCCAACCACTCATTGCAATACTTGCAAGTTTTATAAAATCTTCTCCATAATATCCAGATGCAGAAAGATTGTCTTTAGGAGATATATCCCAATCTACTTTGGCGTTTAAATCATAAAAATATACTTTGCTAGTTTTTACATTTTTATCATTTACAAGGGGTAAAAATAAATCGGCATAGGTTCTTCTCCCAGCAATAAAAAAGGAGTTATTGGCTTGTTCTTGATTTTTTCTTTTATAAAAAGGTCCTTCCACCAAAAGATTACTAGCGATAAGCCCTATGTTTCCCACAGCATCCCATCCTTTTTTATTACCTGTAATTTGGGTAATATCTAGTACCGATGCTAATCTATCTCCATATTCTACAGGAATACCGCCTTTATATAATTTAAAATCCTTTAGAGCAAAGCTATTAAATACTGAAAAAACCCCTAAAGCATGAGCAGCACTATATATAGGAGCATTGTCTAAAAGAATAAGATTTTGGTCAGTTCCTCCTCCTCTTACATTAAATCCTACAGCACCATCACCAGTATTTGTTACACCAGGTAGTAATTGTAAGGTCTTTAAAATATCTGCTTCCCCAAAAACAACAGGTATTTTTTTTGAAACATTAACATTTAATTTATTGACAGAGACTTCTGTATTGGATATCCGAATATCATTACTTCCAATGATAACGTTATCTAACATCTTGCTATTGGTAGAATTAGTGGTGTCTTGCGATAATAATTGTAAAGACAAAAAAAATACAAATAAATAATTAAATTTTACGATTCTAGAAATAAATGAGAGTATACAGTATGTCATGTTCTTCTTTAATATTATATATAGTCGTTATCGTAAATCTACTATCTGAGCATTGGGATATTTATTTTTGTTAAAAGAGATGTTCCCTACAGGAGATACTTTGTCAAACTTAGTAATAAGGTAGTTGTATTGTAATCCACTTTTATCAAATATAGTTGCCGACATTGGAATTTTTCTTTTCATATCCAAGTACAGCATTATTTTTGAAAAAGGTTTTTGGCTATCTTTAGGAGTAAGTTCTATGGCATCACAATCAGTCTTCCCAATAGTTTTTTTTCCTATAAGTTTATACGAGAAATCTTTGTCATAAAAATTAGTAAATAATTTCTCCGGAGATAATGTAGATTGTTGGGTGTCTATATTCTTAATCTGAATTTCTTGCGTATTTTTGTCATAGTGGTATACTATTTTCCCATCAGAAAAAATTTCCTGATTGGGTGTAAGGGTTATTTTATATTCAGTATTTTTAGCATAAAAAATACCCTCTTTTTTTCCCATAGGCTTCTGAGCAGCGTCTTCTACAGTAAATGTAAAATAAACAGTAAAACGATGAGTTTTTTGCATAGATTCCGAAACCTTGTCCAAGAGTTTTTTCGCTTCAAGGTCTTGCTCTATATTTTTAGCATAATAAGGGCTGGAAAAACCAAATATGGTTAAAACTCCTAAAAGTATAATAATGATATTTTTCATGGTTATAAGATAGAGTATTTGTAACGTTACAAAGTGGGAGCACACGGGTTCGAACCGCGGACCCTCTGCTTGTAAGGCAGATGCTCTAAACCAGCTGAGCTATGCTCCCATAATCATGTAATTCAACAAACTTTTGCAAATATACATGTTTTTTTTAAATATCAAATTTTATTTCTACAAAGGGCATTATCTAAAAGGAAAAATATATGATATGGCTAATTTCTTTTAATTTTGCAAGGTCATGAAAAAAATACATACTATAGAATATGTACAAACGCTGGAGGGTAGTTTGTCGGCTAAGGAAAAAATACTTTTCCAATCTGCTAAGGAGGCTTATAAAAATGCGTATGTGCCTTACTCTAAATTTTATGTAGGGGCAGCCGCTTGGTTAGATAATGATACTATCGTAAAAGGATGTAATGTCGAAAATGCGTCTTTTCCTGTTACCCTTTGTGCTGAACGTAATCTTTTGGCTCATGTGCAGCAATATTATCACAAGGTAATGATTATAATGATAGCTATTACCTTTTATCATAAAGGCAATACCCTACAAACTCCTATTTCTCCTTGTGGTATGTGTAGGCAAGCCCTATTAGAGTTTGAGATAAAGCAAAATCAACCTATTAAAATAGTACTAGGTGGTATGGGAGAAGCTCGGCTAATAGTGCATAGTGTGAAAGATTTATTACCCTTTTCTTTTACAGGAGAGTATTTAGTCTAAAATAAAGGCTTACTATGTAGGAGGTTGTGAAACTATTCTAAATTATAATGGGAAAGTACTATTGGTTTGCTCAAAAGGAGGCAAAGTACACCCAAGTAAAGAAAAAATAGATTTTTATAGTAGTAAAAATCTTGCTACTTATATATCTGCTTCTCGTGATTATGTATCGGTAAAAAAGAAAATAGAGACGAACTATGACGAATATAAGTTTATAGCTAAAAATTCTGAAAAAGATCCTTGCCTAAGGGATATTGAGAATAATAAAATAGCAAATGAAATTATAGAAAATTTATAATGAGAGGAGTATTCCAGTCGCTATAGAATAAGTGTAAAATAGGAAATTCTATGCTCCATAGTCTTGTCAAGAGGAGAGTTATAGCTCTCCTCTTGATATACTTTCTCCAAAATTTTCCTTTGTTATATGGGATAGGGTTTTGTTACAATGCTAAAATTTCATTGGTAGTTTTAAAGATAATATCAGGATTATTTTGAATTTCGGTATTTAAAAACCATTCACTCTGAGCAAGATATACAAAGTGTCCATTTTTATCATGAGCTACATATTGAGTTTTATATCGGGTAAATTTTTCTAAGGTAGCATTCTGGTTACTGCTTATCCAACAAGCCTTATAGAAGGGTAGTGGTAGAAACTCGCAAGAGGCACCATATTCTTGCAAAAGGCGATATTGTATAACTTCAAATTGCAGCTCTCCTACACAACCTATTATTTTTTTTTGCCCTCCATATTGAGTAAAGAGCTGTACTACACCTTCATCGGTGAGTTGTAGAATACCTTTTTCTAATTGCTTACTTTTTAGAGGATCTTTATTAATGAGTTCCTTAAAAATTTCTGGCGAAAAGGAGGGAATACCAGTGAAATATAAGTTTTCTCCTTCGGTAAGGGTATCTCCTATTTTAAAAATGCCGGTGTAGAACAATCCTATAATATCTCCGGGATAAGCCTCCTCTATGACATCTTTGCTACGAGCCAAGAAAGTATAAGGGTTGCTAAATCGAATAGTTTTATTGAGCCTTACATGATGATACAAAGTATGTCGTTTGAAAATGCCTGAACAAATGCGTAAGAAAGCTATCCTGTCTCGGTGTAGAGGGTCTATATTAGCATGTATTTTAAAAATAAATCCTGAAAAAGTATGTTCCTCAGGAGTTACTACCCTTATAGTAGTTTCCCTTTCCTGTGGCAGCGGGGCTATATGTATAAAAGTATCTAAGAGTTCCTTTATTCCAAAATTATTTAAGGCACTTCCAAAAAAAACAGGGGAAAGCTGCCCTTTAAGGTATTCAGGTTTTTGGAAAGGAGGGTATACTCCTTCTATAAATTCTATATCTTGGGCAATTTGTGAGTAATCTTTTTCTCCTAAAAGGGTTATTTTTTCCTCTTGTGTTAGTGCTTTCCAATATATTTTATGGGTATTGTCAGCTTTCTGGTGAGGGGTAAAAAGTAAGATACTCTTTTCGTACACGTTGTAAATACCCTTAAAATCTCTACCACTATTAATAGGCAAGCTTAGGGGTTGTACTTGTATAGATAGTTTTTTTTCAAGTTCATCTATTAAATCAAAAGGATCGTACCCACCATCTCTATCCATTTTGTTGATAAAAATGATTACAGGGGTTTTACGCATTCGGCACACCCGCATCAAGTTCTCGGTTTGCTCTTCTACGCCTTTTATGCTATCAATAACTAGGATAACACTATCTACAGCGGTAAGGGTACGATAGGTATCTTCAGCAAAATCCTTATGCCCAGGGGTATCTAATAAATTAATTAATACATGGTTGTAGGTAAAAGTCATCACGGAGGTAGCTACGGAGATGCCTCTTTGCTTTTCTATCTCCATAAAATCAGAGGCAGCTTGTTTTTTTATCTTGTTGCTTTTAACTGCTCCTGCTACCTGTATAGCCCCACCAAAAAGAAGAAGTTTTTCGGTAAGGGTGGTTTTTCCTGCATCAGGATGTGAGATGATAGCCAAGGTACGGCGCCTTCTAATTTCTTCTGACAAGCCCGCCATAGGAGTTATTTTTTTTGGTTATCTCTCCATTCATAGACCCAATTGGTTTGTATCATTTCAAGATGCCCTTCATTACATTCATCTCTTTTTCCTTTAAAATTGGGTAGCGATAGTACATATTCTATTAAATCTGTAAAGCGTACTCTATAAATCTTCATTTCATCAATATTATTGCCAAATTTTTCATACAGCTTTATCGCTATATCTTCATAATCATTCCAGTAAATGGGTGGTTCGTATAGGGTCATATTCTTTATATTTATTCTCCTGTAATTACTGATTGGTCGGGTATGGTAATGTGAATTTCTCCGCTAGCCTCTTTTAGGAAGCATTGGCAAGCCAGTCTACTATTGAGCTGAGGACTACGGGAACGGTCAATAAAATTTTCTTCTTTATCACTCACCTCCTCAAAATATTCTTCACCTTTGTCTATATAGATATGGCAGGTACTACAGGCACATACGCCCCCACAGTTATGATGTAGTTCTATGTGGTGATCATGAGCAATATCCAAAATAGTTTGCTTAGGAGCAATATTATTCAAAATAATCGTATTTTTTCCTTTTTCTAAAAAAGTAAATTGAAGGGTATACATAGTAGTTAAAGTATTAAAATAAAAACAATAAAAAATTTATTATGTTATAGGGAGTTTGATAAATATTTTTTGCCAAAGAAAAAAGAATATTCAAGAATGGCATTTTCATCACTATCACTACCATGAATAGCATTTCTTTGGGGGATAGTGCCATATTTCTTACGGAGCGTATTAGGAGCGGCATATATAGGGTTAGTAGTACCTATAAGCTGTCTAAAATCGGCTACGGCATTGTCTTTTTCTATAACCGACACTACAAGAGAGGCACTACTCATAAAAGTTACCAAGTCCTTAAAGAAAGGTTTCTCCTGGTGTATGGCATAAAATTGCTGGGCTTGTAGCGTGGTCATTGTAAGCATTTGGAGCTCTAAGATTTTAAATTTTGCTCCCAATATGTCGTCAATAATTTTTCCTATATAGCCATTTTGAACGGCATCAGGTTTAATGATAGTCAGGGTTCTATTATTCATAATAAGCCATAAAAAGTACTATGGTGGTAAAAATACATTTTTTAGTTTGTTTATCCTAATAAATAGAAATAATAGCCTTATTGGTGTGGTATAAATAGGTTCTTTTTTGAGGTGGTAGTTTTCTTTATTTTAATCTTGAAATTCATGAAATAGTTAAAAAAGAATAAATTTGTAGCAAAAAAGAATATGCAGAAAAAACGTATAGCCCTCCGTAGCTCATGATCATAAAAAGCCCGAGATGTTATTGCTTGCTGAAAAGAACAAGCATATTTTAAAAAATTTTGAACTTTGTGCTACAGGTATTACAGGAAAATTGATTAATGAAAAAGTACGCTTAGAGCTATATTTTTATATGAGTGGTCCATTAGGTGGAGATTTTCAAATCGGAACCGAGATTATAGAAAAAAGATAGATGCTATTATATTTTTATGGGACCCCTTAGAACCCCAGCCTCATGGTCCTGATGTAAAAGCTTTATTACGAATAGCTGTTTTGTATAATATCCCTACGGCGTGTAATGTAGCTACGGCTCAGATTATTTTGGATCAGTTTTCTTTAGAGAAAGAATAAGGGGTTGGAAAAAAATATACTATTATATAAAGGGGTCTTCCCCCATTAAATCCTCCTCATTGGTAATATGTTTTAAAATATCCTGGTTGCAGTATTTTTTTTCTTTATATTGCTGTTCATTACATTTTACAATTAAAGGTATGGTCAACATTATAAATTCATACAGATGCTGTTCTAAATTAAAAGATGTTTGAGAAGGAAGAATATATATAATATCGGGATCCTCCTCTTTCCTATTGAGTAAACTAGCATTTATATCATATCTTACAATAAGATGAAATTCGTCCCATATTTCTAAGGGAAAATTATTTGTACATCGCTCACATTCAGTTTCTATAAACCCTTTTGCAAAAAACTGAAATACTATAAATTTTTCTTGCTTTTCTAACTGTACATCCACCTTAATTTGAACATCTGGGAAATGTTGATCAAATTCGATAAAGAAAGCTTTATCTAAAATATATTCCAATGTATGAGTACCTATTTTTAATGTAGATATTTGTAATTCATAAAGAGAAGCCATAATAATTTATTCTTATTAAAATTATAGTAATTTTCAAGATATAAGATAATTTTGAGATGTAAAGAGATGTATTTATTCCTTTATTAAAGTACCTACTTTATCTCCTAATAGGAGTTTTTTAAGATTATTTTTTTTATTAATATCAAATACTATAATTGGGAGCTTGTTTTCTTTACATAGGGTGAAAGCGGTCATATCCATAATTTGAAGATTGTGCAGGATACACTCTTTAAAAGTTACAGATTCAAACTTTTTAGCCTTTTTGTTTTTTTCTGGGTCGCTATCATATACACCATCCACACGAGTACCTTTGAGTACAACATCAGCATTAATTTCTATAGCTCTTAAAGCGGCGGCGGTATCTGTTGTAAAATAAGGGTTTCCTGTGCCTCCTCCAAAAATGAGTACTCTCCCTTTTTCTAAATGCCTAATGGCTCTGCGACGAATAAAAAATTCTGCGACTTGTTCTACTCTAATCGCTGTTTGCAGACGTGTGTGTATACCATTTTTTTCTAATGCCGATTGAAGAGCCATCCCGTTAATAATAGTAGCCATCATCCCCATATAATCCCCTTGTCCACGTTCTATACCTGTTTCTTGTTCATTCATGCCACGATAAATATTACCGCCACCAATAACTATAGATATTTGTATACCAAGTTCCACTACAGGTTTTATTTCTTGCGCGTATAAGGAAAGCATTTTATGATCTATGCCGTAGTGTTTATCTCCCATCAAAGACTCGCCTGAGAGTTTTAATAATATTCTTTTATAAGGCATAATGGATAATTGTGTATTTGCTGAAATTAGATAGACTTCCTATTGTTTGTTATTTATATAAATCATTGAGTATATCCGCCAATCTTTTTCCTGCCAGCCAAAGTCTATCTTCCATTATCTTCTTAAATTGATAGTTATATAGATAATTATTTTTTATTTCTCCATAAGGATAAATGTCATTATTAGCAATTTGGTAGGATTCCCATGCCCAAGTTACAGGATCTTTTTTTTCGTATTTTTTATCCTTATTAACAGTTAATAAATAGTCTGTATATTCGGGATATCCCAATTCTTGAAATCTAATAATACCGGAATCCCAAAGGGTATGTAAATTGGTATTTGTTCCCAACCATTTTACTTTTTCCAAATTTCCACCTAAATCTTCTTTGTGCCCTGCATGTAAGGGTTGGTGTACATCTCCTATCAGATGGACAAGGTAGCGTAAAGCCACTTCATTGGTAGGATTTTTTTTAAGTTCGGTAATGTATTCCTCTATTTTCTGTACAATATTATCTTTCATTTCAGCATTTAATACTAATTGTTTAAAACCTTCGAAAGGCAGGCTATCAGAAATATTGATATAGTGGAAAGAACCATCATTAGAAAAATTTGTATCAGAACGTACAAAATCTGCCCACGTGCAGGCGGTTGATAAGGGTTCTTTTAGAACTTGTAAGATAGCTTTTTTGATAGTAGGTTTTAAGTGTCTAAAAGCGACCTCTCCAATAATGCGATGACCAGTATTTCCCCATGCATATATGGCTACAGGAAGGCAAGAAACTAAGCTTACTATAAAAGCTAAGGATAAAAAGGATAATTTTTTTTGCATATTATGTTTATTTTATTTTCCGTGACAATGTTTATATTTTTTGCCACTACTGCAAGGGCAAGGATCATTTCGTCCAATTTTTTGTTCTATGCGGATAGGTTCTGAACTTTTGTTAGCAACATCTCGTTTCTGAACCATTGCTCCAGCATACTCATCTTTTTGTTCTTGGAGCTTTTGCTTTACCTCACTTTGTTGTGTAGTATGGGTTATATTTTGGTCTTTAAAAACTTCTAAATGTGATAAAAATCCCACAATTTTTTTATTCAGTAAATTATTCATTTTACTAAATAAATTGAAAGCCTCCATTTTATAAATAACCAGTGGATCTTTTTGTTCTAAGTAGGCAGTTTGTACACTTTGGCGTAAATCGTCCATAGCTCTTAAATTTTCTTTCCACTCTTCATCTAAGCAAATAAGTGTAATTATTTTTTCTATATTTTGTAAAAGGGGCTTCCCGTTTTTTTCTATATTTTCTTGTATTGGAGTAGTTACATTAATTATTTTTTGAGTATCGGTAATAGGTACTACAATATGCTTATATTTATCCCCCTCCATTAGTTTGACACGTTGCAGGGCAGATAGTGCTTCTTGTACAATAATCTCTTTTCTTAGAGTATACTGAGCCATAGCTTTTTGATAAATAAAATTTATGAGTTCTTGATTTCCCAGTGAAGTAATATTGCTTTTATGTTCGCTTAGCGGTATCGATAAATATTGAATACAATTGATTTCAAAATTATCCCAATTGTTGGTATCAAGATATTCTTGAGCTATTTCTTCAGCTATGTGCTGAAAAGATAAATCAATATCTAAAGCCAAACGTTCTCCAAATAAAGCATGTTGTCTACGGCTATAAATAACACTTCTTTGTTTGTTCATTATATCGTCATATTCTAATAGTCGTTTTCTAATGCCAAAATTATTTTCTTCTACTTTTTTTTGTGCACGGGTAATACTTTTTGTAATCATCCCATGTTGGATAACCTCACCTTCTTTTAATCCAAGCCTATCCATCCATAAAGCTAATCGCTCACTTCCAAAGATACGCATTAGGTCGTCTTCTAAAGAGATAAAAAATTGAGTACTTCCAGGGTCTCCCTGCCTCCCGGAGCGTCCTCTAAGTTGTCGGTCTATACGTCGGCTTTCATGTCGTTCTGTACCGATGATAGCTAACCCCCCGGCTTGCCTTACCACATCATTTATTTTTATATCAGTACCTCTTCCAGCCATATTGGTGGCTATAGTTACAGTACCAGGAATTCCTGCTTCTGCCACAACTTGTGCTTCTCTGGCATGTTGCTTGGCATTCAAAATATTATGTGGTATCTTATGTTGCTGTAGCATTTTACTAATCAACTCACTTACTTCTACAGAAGTTGTCCCTACTAAAACTGGGCGATTTTTATTTTTTAAGTTTTCTATTTCTTCTAAAATTGCCTTATACTTTTCACGTTTTGTTTTATATACTAAATCTTGATGATCTTTTCTTATAGCTATAATATTTGTAGGGATAGACACTATATCTAGTTTATAAATCGTCATAAATTCCCCAGCTTCTGTTTCTGCCGTACCTGTCATTCCTGATAATTTATGATACATGCGGAAAAAGTTTTGTAAGGTAATAGTTGCATAGGTTTGTGTAGCAGCTTCTATCTTTACATTTTCTTTGGCTTCTATAGCCTGATGTAAACCATCACTATACCGACGACCTTCCATGATACGTCCTGTTTGCTCATCTACAATTTTCACTTCCTTATCAATAACTACATATTCTACATCTTTCTCAAATAAGGTATAGGCTTTTAATAATTGTTGAATAGAATGTAATCTATCCGCTTTATTTGTATAGTTTTGGATGAGTACCTCTTTAGTTTCAAATTTTTCTTCTGGGGTACGATCGCTTTTTTCAATTTCTTCAATTTCAAAACCTAAGTCTGGCAATATAAATAGATTTTTATCTTCTCCATGAGTAGCTAAAAATTCTATTCCTTTTGTAGTGAGGTCTATAGTTTTATTTTTTTCATTAATTACAAAATAAAGTCCTTCATCAATTTTAGGCATTTCTTTTTCTTGCTCTGCTAAATAATAGTTTTCTATTTTTTGTAATTTTGATTTTATAAGAGGCTCATTAAGAAATTTTAGTAGCCCTGCATTTTTAGGGAATCCTCTTTGCGCACGCATTAATGCTATTCCTCCTTCTATGGGCTTATCTTTTCCTTCGGCAAATAGTTTTTTGGCTTCTCCTAAATATTCACTAACCATTCTTTTTTGTGCTTCCACAATCTGTTGTATACGTGGGCGTAAGGCAAAATATTGTTGTTCGTCATTACTCTTAGCAATAGGACCAGAAATAATTAAGGGTGTTCTAGCATCATCTATTAATACACTGTCTACTTCATCTATAATGGCATAGTGGTGCTTGCGTTGTACCATATCTTTAGCATCATGGACCATATTATCTCTGAGATAATCAAAACCAAATTCATTATTTGTACCATAAGTAATATCTGCATTGTAAGCTATGTTTCGATTTTTACTATGAGGATCATATTTATCAATACAGTCTACTGTAATTCCCAACCATTCAAAGATAGGGGCATTCCATTCCGCATCTCTTTTAGCAAGGTAATCATTGACGGTTACAATATGTACGCCCAAGCCTGCCAATGCATTGAGATAGGCGGGTAAAGTAGAGACTAATGTTTTCCCTTCTCCCGTAGCCATTTCGGATATTTTCCCTTCGTGTAATACAATACCCCCTATAAGCTGTACATCATAGTGTACCATTTTCCATTTTGTAGGGTTGCCTGCCACATTCCAAGTAGTTTTATAAATGGCATTTTCGCCATCTATGGAAATATATTCTTTTTTTATAGAAAGGTCTTTATCTAACTCAGAAGCCTTAGATATTAAGGTTTCATTTTCAGTAAAACGACGTGCTGTTTCTTTCACTATAGCAAAAGCTTCTGGGAGCAAGTGCATAAGCGACTTTTCTAACTGTTTATTTCGTTCTTTTTCTTTAGCATCTATTCGTTTATAAATTTCATCTTGTTGAAAAAGTTCTTCTGCTTGCAAATTGTCTGCATCTGCTTTTAATTCTTGTATTTGAAGGTTTATCTCTTTTAGTTCGTTTCTTAAAAAAGTTTTAAAAACATCTGTCTTTCTACGAAGTTCATCATTAGAAAGTGAGGTTATAGTTTTTTCTGCAGTATGTATTTTTTCAAGGTAGGGTTTTATTCTTTTTAAATCTTTTTCAGACTTATTCCCACCTAATAAAGCAACGAGTAATGAACGCATAAATAATATGTTAAATATAGATATTTTATATAGTTATAAAAACAGCTACGAAAATACTAAAAATTTCTTAATAAACGAAAAATTGGTTCATTCAAAAATTAACAAAATACATTATAAAATCTATACTCATATAGTGTGATGTTACTAAATAATTTAAGGAGAGATTAATCAACTTTGATTCCTATGCGATATTCCTAATTAAAATAATAGTACTTCTATGATACATGATGTTGCTTTGCAAACTTAATAGGAATCAATTTTTTTAAAATAAAATTTGTTATTTCAAATAAACGATTATTTTTGCACAAGTTTGCCGCGTTGGTCAATCGGCTAAGACGCCACCCTTTCACGGTGGAATGACGAGTTCGATTCTCGTACGCGGTACATTTTTCCTTTGTCTTTTCATTTTATATTCCTCTGGTTTAAGAGTCTTTTTCTTTTTCTTTTACATTTTTGTCTTTTTTTCTTAATTTTGCAGAGAAAATAAATTGTATACTTTTGTAAAAAATGCTTAGAAATATACTAGAAAAATTGGAATTAAGTAGTCAGCATAATATTCTTATTCAGGGGTGTCCCTCGTCTTTAGATAGAATATTTTCAAAACTCTCCTATGTGAAAAATCTTACTATTTTACTTAAGCAAAGAAAAATAGACTTTGCGCTTATTTTTTCTATACAAGAGAAACAATTTAACTTAATTATGGAGGAAATTTTTCCGTCTTTAAAGAAAAGTTCTATTTTTTGGGTTGCTTTTCCAAAAATAACTTCTAAAATTTATACGGATCTCTATAAGCCTGAGAGTTTTGCTTTTTTACAGGAAAGAAGTTATATTCCCGTGGCCCAAATATCTTTAGACGTGGTATGGCAAGCTATTCGTTTTGTTGATAAAACTACTATTCATAATATTGAATTATTTGAAAACCCTCCTAAAAAATTATTGTCAGGTATTAATATGGATGATTATACTATTGATTTACCAGAAGATTTGGATGAATGTTTTGCAAACTATCAAGAAGAATATACCTTTTTTAAGGGAATGAAATTTGAATATAAAGTATTTTATTTGTTATGGCTTAATGCGTCTTTAAAATTAGATATTAGAGAGAAAAGATTAGAGCTTATTGTTGACAAATTATCTCGAGGTATTCTTAATCCATTAGTAGATTAAATACGTATGGAGGAGTCAAATTTTATTGATCAAATTAGAGTTTTTTGTAGGTCTGGAAATGGAGGGTCTGGGAGTGTTCATTTTTTGCGTGCTAAGTATATTCCTTTTGGAGGTCCTGATGGGGGTAATGGAGGTAGAGGAGGTCATATTATTGTAAAAGGAAATGAAAATTTATGGACATTATTTCACCTACGTTATCAAAAAAATATTTTTGCAAAAAATGGAGAAAAGGGCAGTAAAAATAATGCTACTGGCGCAGAGGGAAAAGATCAGGTTATTGAAGTTCCTTTAGGAACTATTATCTATGATGAGCAAGAAAGAATACCTGCTGTAGAAATTCAATATCATGGAGAAGAAAAAATTTGGATGAAAGGAGGTAGAGGAGGATTGGGAAATACTCATTTTGTGAGGTCTACTAATCAAGCTCCTGACTATGCACAACCTGGAGAAGTAGGTATGGAAGGCTGGTGTAGGGTTGAATTAAAGATACTTGCCGATGTAGGTCTTATAGGTTTTCCTAATGTAGGGAAATCTTCTTTATTGTCAGTACTTACTGCTGCTAAACCAACTATTGCCAATTATCCATTTACTACCCTACAACCTCAATTAGGAATTGTTGTCTATAGGGATCAACAATCGTTTTGTATCGCTGATTTGCCTGGTATTATAGAAGGTGCGGCACAAGGAAGAGGCTTGGGGCATCAATTTCTAAGGCATATTGAAAGAAACTCTATTTTATTATTTATTATTCCTGCAGATAGTCCGAATCATAAACATGAATTTGAAATTTTGATTTCTGAATTACAAGCATACAATTCAGAGATGTTGAAGAAAAAAATAATTATAGCTATTTCTAAAAGTGACATGTTAGATGAAGAACTCAAGTATGAAATCGCGCAAGAGTTACCTGAAAACATACCGCATATATTTGTATCTTCTTTTTCTAAGGAAGGATTAATTTCTCTAAAAGATCTGCTTTGGAAAATATTATAATAATTGCTTAATTTTTTTGCCGTTTAATAATGAGATACCAACGAATTAATCCAAATCCTCCTATTAACAAGATAATAACGGTTTGTAATAGCCACATTACCCACCCTAAAGCAAATCCTATTTCTCTAGAAATACTATAAAAAATTAATATTTCTTGTATCAATAGTTGATAGGCACCAATTCCTCCTGGTGTTACAATCATTCCTATACTTCCAAATGCTAATAAAACCAAAGCTACTATAAAAGAGAGGTGCTTAGTTTCTTGAAATGCAAAAAATGAAATATATATTGCAAGGGCATAAAAAAACCATAATAGTACCGTATATATAAGGAATAATTTCTTTTCTTTTAAATTTTTTATAGCAATAACTCCTTCTTTTATTCCCCAAAAAAATGCGACAATGGATTTTATAATTTTATTATTGCTTTTGGTAAGTATTTTTACTATGAAAATAATTAATCCTACCATAATGAGTAACCCTATAAGTAGTTCTAAAATTATTTTTTCTTTATCTACGTCTATCCAAAAATTTTTATAAGCATATTCTGAGAAAGTAGAAAAAGAAAGTAATAGTACTATAAAAAATAATACTATTAAAGAAATTAAATCAATCGCTCTCTCTACCACAATAGTACCTAATAAATTGGAGGAGGGGATTTTTTTTTGTTTTGCAAGTGTACTACAACGAATAATTTCTCCTAAACGAGGAATAAAGGTATTGGCAAAATACCCAATCATTAAGGCTAAAAAAGTATCTCCTTTTTCTGTCTTTAAGTTATTGGCATTAATTAAAAGTTGCCACCTGACAGCTCTTATCCAATGACTTGCAATAATAACTATTGAAGCAGGAATAATCAACCAATAATTAGCATGAAAGAAAGCCTCTTTAACTTGTTCCCATTTCCCTTTTGTGAAATCTTTCATTGAAAATGATATTAAGTAGATGGCTAATCCAATTAAGAAAAATTGAAGAAAAATATGGAGTACTTTTTTGTTCATAAAATTAGAACAAAGATAATTAAGATTTTCATGAATTATACAATAAATTTGTTATTTTTATAAAAAACAGTTAATTTTACAGTTTAATTGATAGTTTTGTAATTATGTTTTTTTCTAAAATGTTGTATAGTTTTTTTGTAGGACTAATTTTTTTTATCAGTCAATCTATTTTTTCTCAAAAAATAGGGTATGTCAAGATAAACGCCCCTACTAAACCGAATATTTCTATAGCTGCTGATAAAATGAAGCAAATTCAAGCTGAGGCAGGAGATAGAACATTATCGTTAGCTGTTTTTTTTGATAATTCAAAAGGATTATCTGAAGATAAGAATCAGGCTCATATATGTAATTTGTTTGAACAAAAATTACTGACCTTTTTTGATGTAAGAGATAGAAAAGAGGTAAAAGAAAAATTGGTGTCATCATCTTTAAAAGAATTGTCTAATAATGTAGATTTTATTGTTGTATTTTCAGATTTATCTTTTGATAAAAATTATAAAGTTTCAAAATATAATAAGAAGAAGTTTGCTTGGTCTGAAGAATATAATTTGCCAGAGGACTTAGGCCAAGAGTACAATTTTAAGGGGATTACACTTAATGGTAAGGTAATTAGAGCAAAAGATAATACTTTATTAGGTAGTTTTATGTTAGATTTTGTTCCTTGTAGCGAAGAGCAGGGTTGTTCCTTTATTCTTAAAAAAGGTGGAAGTGGTCCTATATTATCCAATGTTAACACAAAGAAAATTTTACCTCCAGAAGTGGACCTTACACAAGATAGTATGGATGAATTTATTACGCAATCAGCTTCTTCCGTAGCACAAATTTTAAAAAATAGTATTCAATAAAAGAATAATTTGATAGTGGTATTTATGTTTTATTTTTGTAAGAAAATAGCCGTATTAATTTTATTATATATAGCCCTATTAATATCAAGTTGTAGAGTACATAAAGGCTATATAAAGTTAAACGCAGAAAAAGATGTATCCATTATTAATGAAGCCGAGATCAGGAAAATAAAAAAAGGAGAACACCCCTCTATTTTAGTACGTTTTTTTAATCCTAAGGCATTGTCAGAGTCTAAAGAAGAAGCTACAATAGTTACTGCTATAGAATCTAAACTTTGGACAAATTTTGAAGTTAAGGATCGTGGATTTTTTAATGAAAATTTGCAAAGAGGCACTATGCCTTTACCTTTATTAATTGAGAAGATTAATGCTGACTTTCTTTTAGAGTTAACAATGATAAAAAATATTCAAGACGTATCAACTTTTTATAGAAAAAAGGAAAAAAAAACAATGATAAAAAAATATCCAATTTCTACAAAAAGAATTTCTGCCAAATTATATTCTAAAGATAATGTATTACTGGCAAGTTTTTTATTTTTTTATGTTCCCTATTCTAAAGAGGGCGGATCCTATAAAATAAAGAAAAAAGAGGGTTCTTGGCAATTAATGGATGAAAACGGTAGTTTTGTGAATATTCCGCGTAGAGATAAAGCCATAACTTTAGAGGGAGCGGAGGAGTTTCTTCAAAATTATGCTAATGAGGTGATTGCCCCAGCTATTGTAAAAGTAATTGATCAGTATCTTTAAGGTTTAATAAATATTTTATGATTCACACTAAGCAAGTTTATTTATATCTTCGTTTTTCTATAGTAATTATTTTGTTATTTAGTAGTTGTGCAAGATTAAAGGAAGTTTATGTTAAAATACCACCAATGCAATCTCAAATGAATGCATATCCAATAAAATTAGAGAATTTAAAGTTAAAAAAATGGGAGAAATCGAATATTTTGATAAGATTTTATAATCCTAGACACTTAGATGAAAAACCAGAAGAAACTTTAATAGCTGATGCAATAGAAAGAAAATTATTCATGGAATCTAATACAAAAAATAGGAATTTTATTAATGAAGTATTGACAACTGGAGGAGCAGAGTTAAATGATGTTATGCTTATGTTAAGTCCTCATATTATAGTTAAGTTGACATTGCAAATAGATGTTATAAAAGTAAATAAATGTTTGCTTATAAAGAATCATAAAAAGCAAAAATATCGAGACATTCAATTATCCAATTCATATACATTTCCTGGGGCTATGTTACAAGGGCAAATTATAGAGAATTCCAATAATTCCATTATTGGTAATTTTATATATCATTTTATCCCCTGTAGTGAAGGAAATGGAGAAAAATTTTATGTCAAAAAGGAAAAAAAAGGATATGTATTGATGCAAGACAATAAAACTCCATACAGATTAAACCAACCCGTTATAAAATTATATGATGTAATAGAAAGAGAAATGAATAGCTTTGATAAATATATTACAGAATTGAAGAATAAATTATATCCCACTAAAATAAAATAGGTTTATATAATAAAAAGATATGAGCGATTTGTATTATCTTTAAATTTAGGATAATCTTATCGTATATTTGTGTCTCCTTAATTACAAAAACTATGTCTAAATATACTGTTGCTATTGTGGGTAGACCCAATGTTGGGAAAAGTACTTTATTTAATCGTCTTACAGAGAGTAGAAATGCTATTGTAGATAATATAAGTGGAGTTACTAGAGATAGAATTTATGGAGAAAGTGAATGGAATGGCAAGGAATTTAATGTTATGGATACTGGTGGTTTTGTAAAACATACTCATGATGTGTTTGAATTGGGTATACAACAACAGGTTCAATTGGCATTCAAAGAAACAGATGCTATTTTATTTCTGGTGGATGCGACTACAGGAATTACTCATTTAGATGCAGAACTGGCAGATATGTTGCGTAGTATAAAAAAAGCAGTGTATGTTGTTGTTAATAAAGTAGATAATTCTGATAGAATGTTGCAAGCTACAGAATTTTATGGAATGGGTTTTAAATATCTTTTTTTTATAGCCGCTATTAGTGGTAGTGGTACAGGAGAATTATTAGATGAAATTGTAAAAAAAATACCTATTAAGCAAGAAGCGGTGGACAGTGAGGAGATCCCTAAGATTGCAATTATTGGACAACCTAATGTGGGCAAATCAACACTACTCAATGCCCTTGTAGGCGAAGATCGTGTCTTAGTAACTGATATTGCAGGTACTACACGCGATGCTATTCATATAAGGTATAATTTATTTCATAAAAATTTTATTTTAATTGATACTGCAGGGTTGAGGAGAAAGGATCGTACTAAGGAGGATCTGGAATTTTACTCTGTAATACGTGCTGTTAGAGTGATAGATGAAGCTAATGTTTGTTTGTTATTGGTAGATGCAGAAAAAGGCTTTGTATCACAAGATTTAAAAATTTTTTCATTAGCAACTCGCAAATATAGAGGTATTATAATTTTAGTAAATAAATGGGATTTGAAAGAAAAAGATAACCATACCGCAAAAGCTATGGAGAAAGAGATAAAAAATAAAATAGCTCCCTTTACAGATGTGCCGATTGTATTTATTTCGGCATTAGAAAAAACTAGAATTTTTAAGGCTATAGAAGAAGCATTGGCAATAGCAGAGAGAAAGAAATTGAAAATAAGTACCTCCTCCCTTAATCAATGGTTAGAAAAAGCTATTACAGAATTCCCGCCACCTACACATCGAGGGCAATCTATAAGTATAAAATTTATTACCCAGATTCATAGTAGTGTTCCTTCTTTTTCCTTATTTTGTAATCATCCAGAATCGGTATCTAATTCGTATAAAAATTATTTAGAGAATAGTCTTAGAAAAACTTATATGCTAACAGGAGTGCCTATTCGTCTTTTTTTCAAAAAAAAATAATATCTTTGCTAATTAAAAGCTATGTTATATGAAAAAGCAATCTATTTTATTATTCGCAAGTATAATATTTTTAGTATCATGTGGTAGTTCATCATCAATCAATTCAGCTCATGCATTGTTTAATACAACAGAAACTTCTCTTGTTCAAAGTGATACTAATAATGTGCCTAAAACACAAGATGTAATAAAGCAACCAGTAGTAGCTAATAATAGGAAAAAAATAGCTCCCAAAAATACTAAAAAAAAACCTGTTAAAAAAAAAACATCTCCATTAAAAACTACCAAAAAATCAGTTACAACTAAAACCTCTTCAGCTACAAAGCAATCAGTTGTCCAGAAACTAATTGTTCAAAAACCTGCCATTAAAACAGTAAAGCAATCAACTACTGTGAAGCAATCTATGCCATTAAAAAAAACTTCTAAACCTAATAAAAAAAAATAATTTTTTAAATGATATTTTTACAAATAGTAACTCCTTCTAATATTGTTCAGACTGAAAATTTATTTTCAGTCTTATCCAAAGGAGGCGTACTTATGATACCATTGGCATTTATGCTATTTTTAGCATTTTATATTTTTTTAAAGAAACTTTTCTTTATACAAAGAAGAATGCGAGTTGATGAGCATTTTATGAATCTTATTAAGGACAACCTGGCTGGAGGTAATATAGAGGCAGCTATTATACAAGCCAAAAATACAGGCCATTCTGTAGGTAAAATTGTATATAAAGGATTGAGGCATATTAATAGTCCTATTAATGATATAGAAAGAGATATGGAAAATGCTGCTCGTTTAGAATTATATACCATAGAAAAAGGAAATTCTATTCTTTCCATTATAGGATATATAGCACCATTATTTGGTTTTTTGGGTACTATTATTGGTATGTTTCAGTTATTTTATGAGATAGCTTCAACAGGAGAATATACGATATCTGTTATAGCTGGAGGTATTTATGTAAAGATGATTAGCTCAGCTTCTGGATTAATTATAGGAATTATAGCTTATTTAGGATACAGAATTTTACAACAATATGTAGAAAGTGCCGAGAATAAATTGGAGACAGCCATAGTATCTTTTGTAGATGTGGTTACAAGTATACGTAAGAAGCAATAAGTATAAAAAATTTATGAGTATTCGTAAAAAATTAAGAGAAGAAAGTGAGGTAAGTATAGGACCATTAAATGATATTCTATTTATTTTATTATTATTCTTTTTAATAGTCTCTACGTTGGCAAATCCTAATGTTATAAAACTTAGTCTTCCAAAATCTAATAGTGATACCAAGTCAAAACAATCTATTGTAGTTTCAATTGATGCCAATAACCAGTTGTATATAGGAACTGAAAAAGTGAGTATGAGAAATTTTGAATCTTCTTTGAGTAGATCACTTCAAAAGGAGACTTTGAGTCCTTCTGTGGTTATTAATGCTGATAAAAAGGCTACTGTGGAGGATGTTGTTTTTGTGATGCGTACTGCTCGAAAGTTAGGTGCGGCTACAGCTCTTAGTGTAGATAATTCTCAATAATAAAGTTCTATTATAAGAAATATAAAAAAGAGGTACACTAGTAATGTACCTCTTAATAATTTTTGATTTTAATTTAAAATTCTAATAGGGGTATATTATTTCAATTCTAATAAAGCTATTTTTATACGTTCTATCCCAAGCTTTATATTTTCTTGAGAACTACTAAAAGATATACGTATACAATTTTCAGCACCTTCTCCAAACGCATCTCCTTGCACAGTTGAAACGTTCGCCTCTTTTAAAAGATAGAGAATTAAATCATTTGTATTAGCAATAATTTGATTATTAAATTGTTTCCCTAAATAATAACTCATATCAGGGAAAAAGTAAAATGCTCCTTCGGGTTGAATGTATTTTATATGAGGAATTGATTGTAACAATTGTATTCCCAATGCTCTACGTTCTATATATTTTTTGGTCATATCTCGACAATATTTTTTATCACTTTTTAGTGCAACAATAGCTGCACGTTGAGCAATAGTATTGATACCACTAGTGGCTTGTCCTTGAATCTTATTGATGGCTTGGGCAATAGCTATATTTGAAGCAGAATATCCAATACGCCACCCTGTCATCGCAAATCCCTTACTAAAACCATTGAGTACGATAGTTCTTTTTTTAAGACTCTCTATTTCAGCAATGCTAAAATGACTACCTACATAATTGATATATTCATAAACTTCATCACTAATGATAAAAATGTTAGGATATTTCTCTAGCACTTTTGCAAGTGCTAAAATTTCTTCTTTAGAATAGGTAGATCCTGTAGGATTATTAGGAGAGGAGTAGAGTATTACTTTCGTTTTTGGAGTGATGAATTTCTCTAACTGTTCGGGAGTAATTTTAAAATTTTGTGCTATAGTAGTTTTAATAACTATTGGAGTACCATTACAAATTTTAACGATATCGGAATAGCTAACCCAATAAGGGGAAGGAAGTAGAACTTCATCCCCTTTATCTACTAATGCCATAATCGTATTAAAAATACAATGTTTTACGCCATTGGAGACTACAATTTGTTCGGGTTTATAGGATAGATTATTTTCATTTTTTAGTTTTTCGCAAATAGCCTCTCTCAAGTCTAAATATCCTGAAACAGGAGGATAGTGAGAAAAATTGTCTTCAATAGCTTTTATAGCTGCTTGCTTGATATGTTCGGGTACATTAAAATTGGGTTCTCCAATACTCATATCAATAATTTGTTTGCCTTGAGCACGAAGCTCTCGAGTTATTTGTGCCATCTTTAAAGTAGCGGATTCCTCAAATCGAGATATTACTGAAGCAAAATAATTTTCCATAATAGTTTTTACTAAGAAATTTTTTAGTAGGCAAATGTAATATTTTTTAATTATTCAGTTAAATTTTTTTAGTAAAGAAATCAAAAATATTGGTGCTAAGTAGATTATAATTTTTAGAGATAATCTATTTACAGTAAAAAAAGCCCTCTAAACTTTCGATTAAAGGGCTTATTAAAGCTTGCGGACCGGACGGGACTCGAACCCGCGACCTCCGCCGTGACAGGGCGGCATTCTAACCAACTGAACTACCGATCCTCCGCATCTTTTTTATAAAAGAACTTTTGCGAAGATATTGTAAAAAATCTTTTTTATGAAATCTTTTTTCTAAAATTTAGTAAAATATAAATTTATCTCTTAATAATTCACAATTTTATAAAATATGGAGAAAATAATCAGAGCAGAGAAAAATATCATAATGTAATATAAAAATTAGGAATGTTTAAACATGTTGCTTATTTATTTTTCTTGTATATTTAAAGATTTTCTTACAAAATAAAT
>JBOFDP010000057.1:0-32945 GCA_051647125.1 Chitinophagaceae bacterium
TACTGACACCAAAGAGTACGGTATAAAATTCATGTTCTACTAATCCAAAATGTATTAATAACGCTCCACTATGACAATCTACATTAGGATAAGGATTTTTTACTTTCCCTAAAGATTTTAAATGCGGCGGTACCACCTCTACCAAATTCCAGATTGTTTTAATAAGAGGGTCTTCTTGTAGATTATGTTTTCTTACAAAATCAGCTTGTGCCGTATAACGAGGGTCTATAACACGCAATACTGCATGACCAAATCCAGGTATTACCTTTCCTGCCATTAGTGTTTTTTCTACGTACTCCAATATTTGTTCTTTAGAAGGAGTTTCCGTATTTAACTCACTACGCATATTAAGTACCCAACGAATAATTTCTTGATTTGCCAAACCATGCAAAGGTCCCGCTAAACCATTCATTCCTGCAGCAAATGATAAATAAGGATCACTTAATGCACTACCCACCAAATGTGTAGTATGTGCAGAAACATTGCCCCCTTCATGATCTGCATGTATGGTAAGATACATACGAAGCATATCTTTAAAAATAGGATCTTCAAAACCTAAAAGATGAGCAAAATTACCAGCCCAATCTAATGAATTCTCAGGTTGGATTTGAACATTGTTTTTATATTTTCTACAATAAATATAAGCCGCTATTCTTGGTAAACAAGCTATTAAATCTAAAGAATCTGTCAATGTAGGAATCCAATAATCCTTTTTATTCATTCCTGCATGGTATTCTTTAGCAAACTTACTTTCTGTTTGTAATGCCATAATAGCGGATACAAACATAGTCATAGGATGTGTGGTAAGAGGCAAAGCATCAATAGCCTTAAAAACATGAGTGGGTACATGAGAACGACGTACTAAGGAGGAAGAAATATTCTCCACATCTATTTTAGTAGGAAATTCTCCTGTAAGCATTAGATACATCAACCCCTCAGGCAAAGGTTCTGTACTGCCCTCAGCTCTGGGTAATTTTTCCCGTAAATCAGCAATAGTATATCCTCTAAAACGAATACCCGAATGAGCATCAAGCAAAGAAGTCTCACTGACCAATCCTGTAAGTCCTCTCATGCCCTGGTATATTTGAGAAAGGGTAACCTCGCCTATAACCTTGTTGCCATGTTCTTTAAGAATAGTTTTTATCTCTGCAGATAATACTTCTGCTTTTTGTTGGAATTTTTCTCTTAAACCTATTGCCATAAACATTTTATTTAATTAAAATTTAAAAATAATATTATTTTACTTATAGTACAAAAATAATTTTTTTTACCATAAAAACAAAAAATTTTTTTATTATTTTATAAATTATGCTTTTTTATCATAGTTTTTTTACTCTTATTTAATTTTTAAATTGTACAAAAACTATTTTAGAAAAGATATAAAATAATAAGTTCTATTAAAACATATTTATTAAATAAAAAGCAAACCGAAAACATCCGCTTGTTTTTTATATAAAACAATTGATATTGGTACAATAATTATTTTCTTATAGGAATATTTTTATTAGCAGGCACTAATAATAATTCTTCTATAATATTTTGAGCACTCCCCAATTTATCTATACACCATAACAAATAACGAACATCTAAACATATCGTTCTATTAAGAGCCTTATCAAAAACTATTTTATGGCTTAGAGCCTCATAGTTACCATCAAAAGCCAAGCCTATTAGTTCTCCTTTATTATTTAATACAGGAGATCCTGAATTGCCTCCTGTGATATCATTAGTTGTAATAAAATTTACTACAATATCATTTTTTTTAGGGTCTTTATATCTACCAAAATCTTTTTTCTGATATAATTCTATTAATTTTTTAGGTAAATCAAATTCATAATCTCCAGGTACATATTTCTCCATCATACCCGTCAGAGTACATATGCCATCATAAAAAACCCCATCACGAGGACGATAACTTTTTACATTACCATAGGACAAACGCATAGTAAAAGTTGCATCCGGATAACGCTCCTGAGTAGGATACATTTGGGCAATCCCTTTTAAATATATTCTACTCAAATTATTATTTACACTCAAAAATTTATCATAGAAAGGACGATATTGATTGATAAAATTACTCATAAAACTATTGATAGTTTGATATGCCAAATCATTCTCCAAATCATTTATAGAAGGATTTTTTATAAATAATCTCCATTTCTCATTGTTCAATACCAAAGAATTATTAAACAATTGATAACTATATTTAATATAAGTATCAGGATTATCTAAATTGCCATATTGTACTTGAAGAGTATCATAAAAATTAGTTGGCTGTTGTGATTTTTTTATATCATGATAAAATAAAGATAAAACAGCTGCTACAATATTTTTATCACTTGGAATATCTTCTTCTTTTAAAAAATTCTCCCGTGCTTGGTTAAGCTTCTTCATCAATGTATAAATCTTTGCAGTATCTTTGGTTTGTAATACCTCAGGTACACTTAAAAAACGATTCATAAATCTTAACAAACCAGATCCTAAAATACCTTCCGTCAAATAAACACGACCTTTTTCATAAGGTTGCCATGTAGCGTAGTTAGCTTTATATTTTTTAAATAAACTATCAAATTCCGGCTTCCCTTTTGCCCAGTTGATAAATTTCTTTTCTTCTGCTTGTTTTTTTTCGTAGATATGATATTTTTTTAATTGTTTAGTTTCACCATCAAAAAATTTCCAATAGTTTGCAACCCCTGCATAATAAGAAGCTAACTTCAATTTGGTAGTAGGGTCTTTTTTCATTTCTTGCAACATATATTTCAAACGAATATCACGTAAATTAACTAAGGAAGGATTGCTCTCTTCTATTTTCATTTTTATCCCATCAGAAGTTTCATAACGATTAGTACTACCTGGATACCCCAAAGTCATAGAAAAATCACCATCTTTTACTCCTGCAATAGATATAGGTAAAAAATATTTTGGTTTTAAGGGTATATTACTTGCATTGTAAGGAGTGGGTTGTCCCTCCTTATTGGCATATACGCGAAATACAGAAAAATCTCCTGTATGACGAGGCCATTCCCAGTTATCAGAATCGCCACCAAACTTTCCAATACTTTCTGGTGGAGTTCCTACCAAACGTACATCTGGATAGCGTTGATAAAAAAACACAATATATTGATTGCCTTTAAACAATGAATTAGTACGTGCCTCAATGTACTTAATAGAGTCTGAATATTTTTTATTGAGTACCTTAAAAATCTTAGCTTCTTTTTTTATTCTATCTTCATTTTGTAGATTACCTAATTGCTTCAATACGGTATCTGTTACATCTTGTATTTTCAACAAAAATTGTACACTAAGTTGGGTAGGGATTTCTTGTTGTAAATTTTTTGCCCAAAAACCATCCTTAAGATAATTCTTCTCTACACTACTAACAGAGGCGATAGCATCATATCCACAATGATGATTTGTAAAAATTAATCCTTTATTACTAACTATTTCTCCAGTACATCCACGCCCAAAAATAATAATAGCATCCTTTAAAGAAGAATGGTTAATATCCCAAATTTGATTTTTGGTAAGCTTCAAACCTTTTTTTACCATTTCTTCATAGTTTTTTTTCCCTAAAAGAAAAGGCAACCACATACCCTCATTAGCATTTGCCAAGATTGTACATACAAAAAATGTACAGAATAATAAAATTTTTTTCATACTTAATATTTAGATCTTCTTTTTTATATTATTTCTAAAATTAAGGAAATATTTGTAATAAACAAAAGTATACTCAATAATCTTCCATTGTACTACACAATTGTGCCAATGCTTTCTCACATTGTTCATCACTAGGAGTAGAACCGTGCCATTTGCAATTATTTTCCATAAAATCTACACCCTTTCCCATTATAGTATGCATAATTATAGCAATAGGTTTACCTTTTATTTGCTTAGATTTTTCTAAAATATTAACTACTTCTTCAATATTATTTCCATTCATTGTCAATACTTCAAACCCAAATCCAGAAAGCTTTTGGTGCAAATTTCCCAGAGACATTATTTCTTCTATTTTTCCATCTATCTGTAAACCGTTATAATCTATAGTTACAATCAAGTTATCTAACTTATAATTGGCGGCAAACATAAATGCCTCCCATACTTGTCCTTCCTGAAGTTCTCCATCTCCTGTAAGTACAAAAACATAGTGATTATCATGCTGTTTTTTTTTAGCATAAGCTACGCCATTGGCAACACTTATGCCTTGCCCTAAAGATCCTGTAGCAATGTGTACTCCTGGTAAATGAGTATGATTGGTAGGATGTCCTTGAAGACGAGAATTAAGGAAGCGAAAAGTTTTTAATTCTTCTACAGAAAAATATCCAAAACGTGCTAAAACAGCATAGTATAATGCGGATAAATGCCCATTAGAAAGAATAAAAATGTCTTGATTTTTTCCCTCCATAGTCCACTTTTTAGGAGAATATTTCATCACCTTCCCAAACAATACGGTAAGAAAATCTGTACAGCCTAATGCCCCCCCAGGATGTCCACTTTGGGAAGCGTGGGTCATGCGTATAATGTCTCTCCTTATTTGTGTAGCTATCTCTTGTAATTTCTGCATAGTCAAATATTATGTAAGCAAAGATACTATTTTCTAAAAATTTAGCATAAAAAAAATACTTGGTTTGTAGCTTGTAAATCTAAAAAATTTAATGTTAGGTTTTTCTTAAAAATACCGAACAAAGTACTACCGCTACCACTCATGCCAGCAAATAAAGCACCCCTGTGGTAGAGCGTTTGCTTTATTTCTAATAGATAAGGATATGTTGAAAAAATAGTATCTTCAAAATCATTATTTATCGTATCTTTCCACTGTGAAATGGGTAGTGTAATACTTGCCAATAAATTTTGTTGAGAAATTTTTGGACTACTATTGTTGTAAGCCCAAGCTGTAGATATAGAAATATCTGGTTTTACTAATACTATTTTATACATAGATAAATCCAATTCTATAGGTATTAATTGCTCTCCTTTTCCATAGGCAAAACAAGGTTTTTTTTCTATAAAAAAAGGACAATCACTACCTAATACTTCAGCAAACTGTAATAAGGTGTCTTTACTTAACCCTATATTAAAATATTCATTCATCATCATTAAAACATAAGATGCATTGGAAGATCCTCCACCTAAGCCTGCTCCTATAGGAATATTTTTATGCAAATGAAAATGTATTTTTGGCAACCCTCTTATATATTTTTTTTCTACTAATAACCGAATAGCTTTTATACAAAGATTCTTCTCTTTAGAAATAGCATTTTCTATGCCTGTCATACAAAATTTAAACTCTGTGGCATCTATTATTTCTAAAATATCATATAAGCCTATAGGATAAAAAATAGTTTGTATATTATGATACCCATCACTACGTTTTTCTACAATATGTAATCCCAAATTAATCTTACATGGTGCAAATACGATCATAAATGTTGGGGATTTCGTTTTTGTAATTCATCTCTTATTATAATCGGTTTTTTATATTCTACATTTTGAATAGTTAAGGAAAATATTTTTTCTAAATAAGTAGTTTGAATTTGATTATACTCTATATTGTTATTTTTTAAATCTTGCAAATAAGCATATACTAAATATACCTCCTAATGTATTTTTTCTATATATGGGGCAAAAAGTAAGCATCTATAAAATAAGTGCACCACAAATATTAGAATCTATAAATAACAAATTACGATCTTCTTTTTTCAATACTAATTGAGTATCCAAATCTCCATTATAATAATTAATAGCATAAATCTTATTGAATTGTATGGTTATTTCCTGTAAGGTACGTATACATAGCCGATACAAGTCTAAATTGGCTTTTGAAGTATTCAATGCCATAATTAAATATCGCCCTTTAGCTTGATTGAGCACAAAGGCAAATTCACGACCAGCTGTAAAAACCTCAAATTGTATAAGATTTTACTACTCTGTATAATAGCTTTTAATTCTATTTCTATCATTGCTTTCATAAAATAAAACAGGACTATATTATCACACAAATGTAAGTTGATTTATATAATTAAATAAAGTTTATTTATTTTTGGAAAAAATTTACATTATGTTTTGGATTATTTTTCTGCTAATGACCCTTTTTAGCCTTGTGGGATTTTATAAAATGTTTGAAAAAGCAAATATTCCAGGATGGAAAGCGTTAATTCCTATCTATAATGGTTTACTTATTTCAAAGATATACCATCGCAAAGGAGTTTTCAATTGGCTCAATGCAATATTGCTGATTATTCCTATATTTAATGTATTTGCAGCACTTTGCTATTTCTTAGATATGGCAAAACTATTTGGAAAACTATCATTTAAAGAAAGTATATATAGTACTATTTTTTGTTTTATATACTTGCCTTATTTAGGATTCTCAAAGCAGGAAACTTATAAAGGATATGAGGTAGTAAAAAATTACAAAAAATCTACTCCCCGCACATGGTTTGATGATTTAATCTATGCCATTATCTTAGTGTCTATGATTCATACTTTTATTTTCCAACCTTATGTCATACCTACCCCATCTATGGAACGTACCTTATTAATCAATGATTTCCTTTTTGTCAGCAAATTTAGCTATGGAGAACGTATACCAAACACCCCATTAACACTACCTTTTATGCATCATACTACTCCCATTTTTAAAACACAATCCTATACCACTTTATGGCAAATACCTTATACTCGATACTTTGCCAAAGATGTACAACATAGAGATGTCGTGGTATTCAATTTTCCTGTAGGAGATACAGTAATTGATAGAGATGAATATCAAAGTGCTATAACTTACTATGAAGTATGTAGAGAAATAGGGCGAGAAAATGTGCTTAATCATTCAGATGAATATCCTATTGTAACAAGACCTGTCGATAAAAGAGAAAATTTTATAAAACGTGCAGTTGCGGCAGGAGGAGATACTTTACTAATAAAAAATGCAACTGTATATATTAATGGCCATATAGAAAAAGAATCTACAGACCAAGAACTCTGTTACTATGTATTTACAAATCCTAATACCTTTATTAATAATGATTTATTAAAAGAATCTTTAGACCTTATATTAGATAATCCTCTTGATGAAAATGTATATAGAATAATGGCTACTAAACAACAAATAGAACAACTCCTAAATTATAGTTTTGTACGGCAAATTGTACCTATAATTATTACATGGAAAAATAAAGAACAAAGCCCTTTTAGATACGAATATTCTCCAGTATATCCTTATGATACTATAAACTACAAATGGACAAGAGACAATTTTGGTCCTATATGGATACCCAAAAGAGGAGAAAGTATAGAACTTAATGAAAAAAACTGGACACTCTATGGGCGTTGTATTGATACTTATGAAAATAATGCTGTAGAACAAAAAGAGGGGAAATATTATATCAATGGTAATGAAACTAAAACATATACTTTCAAAATGAACTACTACTTTATGATGGGAGATAATAGAGATAATTCTTTAGATTCCCGCTATTGGGCTTTTGTTCCTGATGATCATATTGTGGGCAAGGCTATTATGATATGGTTTAGTTGGGATCATGGTATTCGATGGAATAGAATGTTTAAAATGATCAACTAACTTTTATGCATATAGATATTATCTCTGCAATACCTGAATTATTACATTCTCCTCTCAATTACTCTATTGTAAAACGAGCTCAAAAAAAAGAATTAATCGAGATTTCTATACACAATCTTCATGATTTTGCAGAAGATAAATACAAACATATAGATGATGCTCCATATGGCGGTGGTGCTGGCATGGTACTAAAAATAGAACCTTTGGTAAAAGCAATTGAAAGTTTGCAAGAAAAATATCAGTATGACGAAATTATTTACCTTACTCCGGATGGTTCTACTCTTAATCAAACCATGTGTAACAAACTATCTTTAACAAAAAATCTATTACTCATTTGTGGACATTATAAAGGCATTGATGAACGTATAAGAGAGCATTTTATTACAATGGAAATTTCTATAGGAGATTATGTTTTAAGTGGAGGTGAGCTACCGGCTGCCATATTAGTAGATAGCCTTGTAAGACTTATTCCTGGAGTTATTAACGATGAGACTTCTGCTCTTTCCGATTCTTTCCAAGATCATTTACTAGCATCCCCTATATATACTCGTCCTGTTTCATTTAGAGGATGGAAGGTGCCTGCTATTTTACTTAGTGGACATGAAGCCAATATTGCAGAATGGAGATTGCAACAAGCATTACAACGTACCCAACAACGTCGTCCTGATTTGCTCCATAAATAATATAACAATTCTATAATTAAGTAATTAGAGAATATTTAAATAAAAAATTGGCACTTCATAAAAAAATGCCAATTTTTGAGAATTTAATCGATTATTTATTGTAAAGTAAACAATAAAGAATTAGAATTATCTTGTGCATGCTGAGCTATCTATAAAATAAACTCTCCATGTTCAGAAACATATTGCATTTCCTGATTAAAGAATTTAAGATCTTCTTCTTTAATCATAAAACTAATTTTTTTAGATTCTCCTTTTTTCAAGAAAATTTTCTGAAACCCTTTTAATTCTTTTACAGATCTAGTCATACTCCCTACAACATCTCTTATATAAAGTTGTATTGTATTTTCAGCATCATATTTTCCTGTATTTTTCACAGTAACTTGTACCATTATAGAATCATTGGCAACAAATTGATTTTTATTAAGAGTAACATTATTTATTGAAAAATCAGTATAGCTGAACCGATACCCAAAGGGATACAAAGGCAAATTAGGCATATCATAATAAGAAGAACGATAATCTTCTTTTAGATGATTATCACGTAAAGGACGCCCCATATTTTTATGATTATAATAAATAGGTACTTACCCTATACTACGAGGGAATGTCATCACTAAGTTTCCAGAAGGATTATATTTTCCAAACAATACATCAGCAATAGCAGATCCTGATTTTCTTCCTAAATACCACCACTCTACTATAGCATCTATATTTTGATCTTCCCAAGAAAGTTCTAAAGGTCTACCATTCATCAATACTAAGAATACAGGCTTGCCTATTTTTTTAATTGCCTTCAACAAATCCCTTTGAACTCCTGGCAATTGTATACTAGCTCTAGCAGCTACTTCTCCACTCATATTAAAATCTTCTCCCATTGCACAAATGACCATATCAGCCTGTTTCACAATATTAATAACCTCATTAAAACCTTTGGTATTGTCATCATTCAAATTACATCCTTTAGCATATAAAAATTTAATATTTGAAGTCTCTGGATTTTTAATAATTGATAGATAAAGAGGTTCACTAAAAATCCTCTTTCCTACTCCTGCCCATTCTCCATTAAGACTCATGGTATCTTTTACCATAGGTCCTATAAGTGCAATAGTTTTATATTTATTAGTTACTAAAGGTAACAGTTGATTTTTATTTTTAAGTAATACAATAGATTGTTTTGCCATTTCATAAGCTACAGACAAAGCATTTGGACGTGAATTTTGAGGTGTTTGGTGGCAATATCGATAAGGGTCATCAAAAAGTTCTAAAGCAAATTTAAGTTCTAAAATACGACGTACTGCATTATCTACTGTTTGTATAGATACTAACCCTTGTTCTACCGATTTTTTTAAATTTTCAAGATATGCCTTGCCTGACCTTGCATATCCATATCTACACCAGCATTTAGCTCCTTTACTGCCGCATCATATAAATCTCGTACATTTCCGTGATCCAACATTTTATTAATAGAAGTATAATCCCTAACCATCATTCCTTGAAATCCCCATTGATGACCCAAAACACCTGTAAGCAACCATTTTTTGCAGTACAAGGAATTCCATTTATTTCATTAAATACCGTCATCACAGTAGCCGCACCTGAATCTACAGCTGCCTTATAAGGAAGGAAATAAATATTATACAATGTTTGTAAAGGTATATCTACTGTATTGTAATCTCTACCCGCTTCAGGAGCACCATAAGCAGCAAAATGTTTAACACATGCTAATACTTTATTAGTAGCAGAAAACCCGTCATTCTCTTGAAATCATTTTACTCTAACTTTAGCAATTTCAGCACCTAAATAAGGATCTTTACCAGCCCCCTCCATTATTCTTCCCCAACGAGGATCTCGAGAAATATCTACCATCGGAGCAAATGTCCATTGTATACCATCAGAAATGGATTATACCATGGTGTTATTTCTGCTTTCATACCAACAGACGCTACATTAATTTTTGAATGCAATTGTATCTGCAAAAAGGTATCTCTAAAAATATTTTCTTAGGATAATAAAATTGTAAAAATTTATCCTGTACAGATACCTCAAATTGAAAAATACCCATAGTATCTGTGGAACACGAAATAGGACTATTTTTTACCATTACTAACACATTAGAAAGGGGATTTCTATATTCATCTATCACTTTACCTTTTAGAATGGAGGAAGATACTATAGAAATACAATAATCTGATACTTTCCCATGCTGAAGTACAAACTTTGTAGAGTCTGTTTGAGCCCAAAGAGAAGCATATCCCCATAATACAACAATCAAATAATACAATATTTTCATAAATTTAAGGAGCTGTGGTGGAATAAAAGGATAAGCATATTTTGTTAAATTATCATTAATGTCAATTTCGTTTTGAGGTAGTGGATAATATCTTGTATCTTCCGTATATTTAGGAAGTAAAGAGGTTGCTCTTCCTGTACGTACTGAATCAAAAAATTGTTCTCCCCATTCTCCCATAAATTCAGCTCTCCGTTCATCTAAGATTTGTAATAGAGTAACTCCTGTTATTGGACTTAATTTAGCTCTACTACGTACCAAATTAAAAGATTTATCTCCGTTTTTTCCTTTTCTTACCAAAGCTTCGGCATTTAATAACAAGACATCTGCATAACGCAATACTCTAATATTATTTCCCAAACCATAATCTATTCTACCCACTGTAATTTGTTGACTCGGAGTATAGAATTTACCGTTAGTATATTGAATACCATCTACACTTTTCATGGTATCACCATAATTAGTTATTCCATATTGCTCCGAAGCCTCGTTATATGTTATTAAACTAATCACTGTAGTACGTGATCTAAAAGTATCTTCCCTTGAAGCCAAAAAATCAATATATGCATGTGAAGGTATCATAAATCCCGAACAGCCAAAGCTAACGCCTTGATTAGGACCATGTCCGCCTATCATACCACCTCGAGGTCCTTGAAATTGAAACCATGTTCCTGGGTGCACAAGATTACCACTACCTGCTCCAAAATCAGTATATTGCATTTCATATAAAGATTCGTTACACAGCTTACCATCTATCTTAAATAGTTCATAGTAATCTTGATGTAATTCAAATTTACCACTATTAATTATAATATTGGTAGTAGTAAGCATAGAATCCAAATAAAGGCTATTATTATTATTGCCTGCTAAATCTGAAAATATTTTAGCTTTTAAATGATAGGCAGTATAAGCGGTTACAGCACCTTTATTAGGTGTTAGTTCATTGGGTCTTTTTTCAGGAAGTGCAGGTATTTTATTCAACTCATCTAACAAATACAAATAAGCTTCTTTCTATAAAGTAGGTTGAATTGAAGAACTTTTTCAATTATCTGTATACAACATAGCCATACCATAAATACGTATCATATAAAACCAAGCTAAGCTACGCAGTAATTTTATCTCAGATTGATAAGTATTATTTAAATTAATAAGCCCCTCCGTATTACAATATTTACGATATTCCTCTAATGCTTGTGATGCTGTATTCGCTGCATTCACAATATTATATACCCGATTCCAGGTATTGTTATTTGCCCAATAAGATATAAAAAATGGATAGTTAAACTCTTTTAAATATTGAAACTCTATCTGATCACTAGGAGTAGATAGACCCTTTATCTACATCAAGAGATCTAATATTTAAAAATCCTGCAGTTGCCCAAAACCCCAATCCTGGGTCAGCTGCTGTTTTTGCATACACCCCAGAAACAACCCCATACATAGCACTTGTATTAGAATAATCAAGCCCTTTTGTAGGAACTTTATTTTCTGGTAAGATATTTAAAAATTTCTTGCATGCCACTATTGTACATAATAATACAATAATTAATATAATATTTTTTTTCATAATCAAATCTATTTTTTATATCCTTTAGTAAATAATTCTCAACCCAAATGTATATGTCCCTACCATAGAATATATATGCCTACCTACAATTCCATTAATATCAGGGGTAAATCCATTATATTTAAAGAAGGTATATGGATTTTCTGCCGTAAGAGAAAATCGGAAAATAGGTGCTTTTTTGTTGTCTTTCAATTTAAGAACATACACGTATAAGCGAATTGTATATTCTGAATACGAATATAAGAAGCATCTTCTATAAAAAAACTATTGGGAGGATCTCTATTAATATTCCATGGTTTTACAGACCCTAAGGCAGAAGGATATAAATTAATACTCCCTTAACTAGTCCATATATTTTCTGCCATATTAGCATCATAATTCATTGCCCCATTTAAACCTCTAAGAGTTCTATTACTATTTAATACTTTATTGCCATAAACACCTTGTAAAAATATAGATAGTTCAAAACCTTTATAACTCATTCCCAAGTTTATACGATACATCAATTTCTGGATAGGAGATCCTAATATCATTCTATCTTTATCATCAATGATATCATCATTATTTAAATCTCTATATCTAAAATCTCCGGGCATAATAGAACCTGGATTAGTGGCATTAACCCTTGAGGCTACAATATCTCCATCAATCTCAGCTTGATTTTGATAAACACCATTTACCTTCAATCCATAAAAAGAATTCATTGCATTCCTCACTTGTTTTATTGTAGGAACAGTAATCAATCTTTCCAAACCATTAAGATATAAAACTTCATTTTTTATAGTGGTTAAATTGCCCCCTACAAAATATCCCAAATCCCCTATTTGGTCGTTCCATCTAATAGCAATTTCTATACCTGTGTTTAATATTTTCCCATTATTTCCTAAGACTGATACTATTGAATTGGGGATGGGCATAGAAAATACAGCATTATTAGTAACGCTATAATACCAGTCAAAAGTTGTAGTTAATCTATCATTAAAAAGATTCATATCAAAACCAATATCCCATTCTGACACTATCTCCCACTTCAAATAAGAAAAAAAGTTTTCTATTATATAACCAGGTATTTGATTTACATCACCAAAAATTCCACCATTGGCTATACCTGTAGATACAGAAGAAAAACCATCTGCACTGGTATAGCATCATTGCCTAATAACCCATAGCTACCTCTAATTTTTAAGAAAGAAATAAGATTTTTTTGTTTCATTCAACTTTCATTAGAAACAATCCACCCCAAGACTACGGAAGGAAAATATCCCCATTTTTCTTGGTATTTAGAACTCGCATCAGCCCTAAATGTAGAAGAACACAAATACTTACTATCATAATCATAAGTAGCTCTATTAAAAAAAGATAATCCATGATATTTATGTCCATTATCAGAAACCGTTCTGCCATCTGCATTACCTTGTGCCAAATACCAATACGTAGTACTATAATCAGGAACATTACTAGCATTACCTGCCAAGCATTTCCAATTTTCCATACGTACAGAATTACCAAGCATAACAGAGAAGCCATGTAAATTAATATTCTCGGTATAAGTAAGCGTATTGTCAATAATATAGTTATTGTATAAATCCATACCCTTGTCTAGTTTTGACAAAGCTGATTATTGTCCAGAAGATACAAAAAATGAAGGTATATACTTCCTATTAATTGCAACCCTATATCTTGGCTATATTAAGTACGAAAAATTAATTTTTTAGGAATAAATCCTATTTCTACATATGCCAGCCGTAGGTAATACTCTTAAACCTTTTGTTTGATCATTAATATAATTCGCTGTGGCAAGAGGCTTCCCATATTCTGTTCCATATCCTAAAATGCTAGGACTTGCATAAAATTGAGAGAAAGCAACAGGATTGTTTATTGGGTCAAATGCAGGCAAAATAGGAGCTGTAGAATAGGCATTATAACATGCTACATTATTGGGGTAGTGAGTTGTAGAATTACTAACCCCCATACTAAATCCAAACTTCAACCAGTTCAAAGCTTTATAAGCCATCCTACCCCTAAGGTTACACCCTTGCATAATACCGTTTTGATTAAGATAATTTATTCCCAAGGAATAATTTAGACTCTCTGTACCTCCTGTAACATCTAAACTATGGCTCTGCATCACAGCAGGACGCAACAATTCATTATACCAATTGGTATTCATATTAGGAATTAAACCATTTCCTCCATATAGTTCAATAAATTTAAGACTGTACGTAGAATCAGTTTCATTTTGTTTACCAAACTGTATACGACTATACTCCTCTGAATTTGCCATTTTCAGTTTATTAGTAGCTATCTGCACGCCTACATAACCATCATAAGTTACTTGTACTGGGCGATTAAGTTGCCCAGATTTCGTCTTAATAATTATCACCCCATTAGCAGATCTTACCCCATAAATAGAAGCGGCAGAAGCATCTTTTAAAATACTAAGAGACTCTATATCATTATTATTTAAAAATCCAATATTATCATAAAACATCCCATCCACAACATACAATGGAGAGCTGTTATTAAAAGAGCCTATTCCTCTTATTGTTACACCAGGATCAACTCCTGGTTGCCCAGAATTTTGAATCTATACCCCACACACTTCCCACTAGCGAAGATAAAACATTACTTGTTGTATGTTGCACAACATCGTCTGTACTAACCGTTACGATAGGAGAAGTTAAATCCTTAGATTTCTGATTGCCATATCCTACTACTTCATCAAGTTTTTTATGTTTTGGAGAAATAGAAGTATCCTCTGAATTTTCAGATACTGAATATTACGTTTAATTTACCACCAATAGTTTCTTGAGCATATAGAGATAAATTTGTAAATAATAAACATAGCCCCCCCCCATAAAAAAATAATTTTAATGAAAATTATTTTTTTATCATAGTATTATAAAGTTTTTAATTGTTTTAATTTAGTATCTTATTTTTAATATTTTATATATAAAAGCTATTTAAATACTTTTACTTTTTATATCCATTTAAAGCAAAAATAAAACTATTTAATTATAAAAAAAAAATTATCTTTAGCACTTTTAAAATATGCCATCTCTATATTATTTGATTATGAATCATTTCATTATAAATATCAATTTTTGTTATAAAAATAATAGAATTAATACACTAAAATATTTCTATTATATGTAAAAATAAATAAAAGAAACTGTTTCAATTTTTAATTTTAATTACTATGGTACAATAGATTCATTCGTAAAATATCCAATTTCTATTCTTTAATTTACTATAAATATTATAATCTCTCTACAAAAATAAAAAGATGGTAAAAAATTACCATCTTTTTATTCTACATAAGGAGAAATTTAATTATTCTTCCTCATCATATTGTAGTGCTTCCATTTTTTCAAATTTAGCTAGCTCTTCTTTATTGCCCACTATTAACTTCTCAAACTCTCTTAAACCTGTACCTGCAGGAATCTTATTACCAGCTATTACATTTTCTTTTAACCCATACATATAATCTATTTTTCCATTAATAGCTGCCTGGCTAATCACCTTAGTGGTTTCCTGAAATGAAGCTGCAGACATCCAGCTCGTTGTACCTACAGAAGCTCGAGTAATACCTAATAATACGGGCTGAGAAGTTGCAGGAGACGCATTACGAACTTCCATTAATTTTTGATCATTGCGACGTAAAATAGAATTTTCTTCCCTCACATCACGTATTGATAACATTTGACCTACTTTATACTTATTAGAATCACCTTTTTCAACAATCACTTTTTTATCATACATTCTATCATTCTCCTTCATAAAATCATATCTATCAATAACATCTTCCTCTAAAAATCTCGTATCTCCTGGATCCTTAATTTCTACCTTATTCATCATTTGTTTTACAATAACTTCAATATGTTTATCACTAATTTTTACCCCTTGCAAACGATATACTTGTTGTATTTCATTAACAATATATTGTTGAACAGCAAAAGGTCCTTTAATAGATAAAATATCAGCGGGAGCAATTTTTCCTTCAGATAATGGCATACAGGCTCTCACAAAATCTCCATCTTGAACTAATATTTGACGTGTAAGTGGTACAAGATATTTTTTTTGAATACCACTTTTAGATTCTATCGTAATCTCTCTATTCCCTCTACGAATATTTCCCATAGCTACTATACCATCAATTTCAGCTACAATAGCAGGATTTTCGGGATTTCGAGCCTCACATAATTCTGTAACTCTAGGCAAACCACCGGTAATATCCTTTAACTTCCCTATCACACGAGGAATTTTGACCAAAATTTTGCCTGCATTTATCTTCATATTATCATCAACTACAATATGAGCACCTACAGGTAAGGTATATATTTTTTCCTCCTTTCCTTTTACTATAATAACGGGAATACTAGATTTATCTCTTGATTCAATAATTACTTTTTCACGATGCCCAGTTTGCTCATCTAATTCTTCCTTATAAGTAACTCCCTCTATAATATTTTCAAAGCCTACAATACCATCAATTTCTGAAATAATCAAATTATTATAAGCATCCCATTTACAAATAGAATCACCTTTTGTAATTATTTGCCCATCTTTTACATGAAGAATAGCCCCATAAGGAACATTATTACTAATTAATAATCTGCCTTCTTTCTCTTCTATAATACGAAGTTCTCCGGTACGACCTATTACAATACAGATTTTATCACCTTTTTCATCGATTGATTCTACAAATCTCAGCTCATCAAACTGTATTTTTCCATCAAATTTGGCACTCATACTAGATTCTATAGCTGAAGATCCTGCAGTACCGCCTGTATGGAAAGTTCTCAAAGTAAGCTGTGTACCAGGCTCTCCAATAGATTGAGCCGCTATAATTCCTACAGAATCACCTTTTTGAGCTACTTTACCTGTAGCAAGATTTAGTCCATAACATTTCACACAAGTACCTTGTTTGGCTTCACAAGTAAGTACAGAACGGATTTCTACAGCTTCTATGCCCGATTGCTCTACTTTTTTTGCCAATTCTTCATCTATTAATTTTCCTGCTTTTATAATAATTTCTTGTGTCGCTGGATGATAGATATCATGCAAAGAAGTGCGTCCTTCTATACGTTCATTTAAAGGCTCTATAATATCTTCATTTTCTTTTAAGGCTGTCATCAAAATACCTCTCAACGTACCACAATCTTCTTCATTTACCACTACATCCTGAGCCACATCCACCAAACGACGAGTAAGATACCCTGCATCTGCTGTTTTCAATGCGGTATCGGCAAGTCCTTTACGAGCACCATGCGTAGAAATGAAGTAATCTAATACATCCAATCCTCCTTTAAAGTTTGCAAGAATAGGATTTTCAATAATTTCAGAACCTGTAGCTCCACTCTTTCTTGGCTTTGCCATCAAACCCCTAATACCACAAAGTTGTTTAATTTGTTGTTTAGAACCTCTTGCTCCAGAATCCAACATCATATAAATAGAATTAAATCCTTGTCTATGCGTAGAAATAGTTTTCATTAAGTCTTCCGTAATACGCATATCTATACGACTCCAAATATCTACTATCTGATTATATCGTTCTGTATTAGTAATAAGCCCCATATTATAATTTTCCCAGACTTCTTCCACTTCTATTTTAGCCTCATTTAGTAGCTCTTCTCTCTTAGCCGTAATAATCAGATCAGATACATTAAACGATAAACCTCCTCTAAATGCCATTTGGAATCCTGTATGTTTAATATCATCCAAAAATTTTGCAGTAGTAGGAATATCGGTAATTTTAATAATATTACTAATAATTTCTCTTAAGTTTTTTTTCGTTAGTAACTCATTGATAAATCCTACTTTTGAAGGTACGACTAAATTAAACAATACTCTACCAACAGTAGTATCTATTAACTTTACTGATAGTTCTCCTTTTTCGTTACGTATAGATGCCTTTACCTTAATACTTGCATGAAGGTCTACCTTTTTTTCATTATAGGCGATAATAACCTCTTCCGCATTATAAAAAATTTTTCCTTCACCAAGTACAGGATCTTCAGGAAGATTTTTCTTCTCGTGAGTCATGTAGTACAAACCCAACACCATATCTTGAGAAGGTAAAGTAACAGGTGTACCATTTTGAGGATTAAGAATATTATGAGCGGAAAGCATCAAAAGCTGTGCTTCCAAAATTGCAGCATTAGACAAAGGTACGTGTACCGCCATTTGGTCACCATCAAAATCAGCATTAAAAGCAGCACATACTAAAGGGTGTAATTGTATTGCCTTGCCTTCTATAAGTTTAGGTTGAAATGCTTGTATCGAGAGCCTATGCAAAGTAGGAGCACGATTGAGCATCACAGGATGTCCTAATAAAATATTCTCTAAAATATCCCATACGACAGCATCTTTTCTATCAACTACTTTTTTTGCAGATTTAACCGTTTTTGCAATACCTCTTTCTATAATTTTACGAATAATAAAGGGTTTAAATAATTCTGCTGCCATATCTTTAGGTAATCCACATTCATGTAATTTTAAAGTAGGACCTACCACAATAACAGAACGCCCAGAATAATCCACACGTTTCCCTAATAAGTTTTGACGAAAACGTCCTTGTTTCCCTTTTAGTACATCAGATAATGATTTTAAGGCTCTTCCTCCTTCTACTTTTAAGGCATTTGCTTTTCTAGAATTATCTAACAAAGCATCTACAGATTCCTGCAACATTCTTTTTTCATTTCTCAAAATAACTTCAGGAGCTTTAATATCTATCAACCTTTTTAAACGATTATTTCTAATCACTACCCTACGATATAAATCATTCAAATCAGAAGAAGCAAACCTACCGCCATCCAAAGCTACCAAAGGACGCAAATCAGGAGGGATAACAGGTAAATATTTCAAAATCATCCACTCCGGGCGATTTTCTATATGTTCATTAGCTTCTCTAAGCGATTCTACAATACTTAATCGCTTAAGTAAATCTTCTTTTTTTTGTTGTGAAGATTCTTTTGTAGCTTGAGTACGCAACTCAAAACTTAAATCATCTAAATTAATGGAAGCCAAACTTTCTTGTATAGCTTCTGCCCCCATTTTCGCTACAAATTTATTAGGATCATCATCTGCTAAATATTGATTATCTTTGGTAAGCTCATTTTTTTGTAATTGTTCTAATGCTAACAAGTAATCTTCCTCAAATAACAAATCCATTTTTTGATATTTATCTGCCAAAGGACCAGGATTAAGCACTACATATTTTTCATAATATACAATACTCTCCAAATTTTTACTGCTCACTCCCAACAAATAACCTATCTTATTAGGGAGACTCCTAAAATACCAAATATGTACTACAGGTACAACCAACTTAATATGACCCATTCTATCACGACGCACTTTTTTTTCAGTAACCTCCACCCCACATCTATCACAAATAATACCCTTATAACGAATACGCTTATATTTTCCACAAGCACATTCAAAATCTACTGTAGGACCAAAAATTTTTTCACAAAACAATCCATCTCTCTCAGGCTTATAAGTCCGATAATTAATAGTTTCCGGTTTTAAAACTTCCCCATGAGAACGTTGTAAAATAGCATCAGGTGATGCCAAACTAATGGTAATAGAAGAAAAGTTTGATTTAATTTTATTATTTTTTCTCGAAGTTATCATATTCTATAAAAATTATGAGTAATATTTTTTGATTATTCAAAAGTAAGATTTAAACCCAAACCTCTCAATTCATGGGCTAATACATTAAATGATTCGGGAGTACCAGGACTAGGTAAATTATTTCCTTTTACAATAGCTTCATAGGCTTTTGTTCTGCCTACCAAGTCATCACTCTTAATAGTTAATAATTCCTGAAGAATATTAGACGCTCCATAAGCTTGTATTGCCCATACTTCCATTTCTCCAAAACGTTGCCCTCCAAATTGAGCTTTCCCTCCTAAAGGCTGTTGAGTAATAAGGCTGTAATGACCTATACTACGTGCATGCATTTTATCATCTACCATATGATGAAGCTTTATCATATAAATAATTCCAACTGTTACTTTTTGGTCAAACCTTTCTCCTGTTTCTCCATCATATAAATAAGTATGTCCATATACAGGAATATTTGCTTTTTTACAATATTCTTCAATATCTGTTAAAGAAGCACCATCAAAAATAGGAGTCGCATAAGATTCCTCTAACTTTTGACCAGCCCAACCTAAAATAGTTTCATAAATTTGACCTAAATTCATACGACTTGGTACACCCAGTGGGTTAAGTACTATATCTACCGCTGTACCATCTTCCATAAATGGCATATCCTCCTCTCTTACTATTTTAGCTACAATACCTTTATTTCCATGTCTACCTGCCATTTTATCACCCACTTTCAATTTTCGTTTTACAGCGAGATATACTTTAGCTAATTTTAATACCCCTACAGGCAGTTCATCTCCTACAGAAACATTAAACTTCTCTCGTTTAAAATTCCCTAGTTCTTCATTATACCTAATGGTATAATTATGTAAAAGTTCATTAATTAGCTGATCTATTTTTTTATCTCCTGTCCACTCCAAAAAATTGACATTATTAAAGTCTATACTACTTAAATTTTTAGCACTAAATTTAGCTCCTTTAGGAATAAGAATCTCCCCAAAAGTATTTGTTACCCCATTAGATTGTTTTTCTTTTAGTAGTTCTGACAATTTATTCAATAAAATATCATTAATATCTTTTAGCTGACCTTCGTATTTTTTTTCAATTTTTTCTATGAGTACTTTCGACTTTGCCTTAGTAGCTTTTTCTTTTACTACGCGTTTAAAAAGTTTCTTATTAATCACTGTACCTTCAGTACCTGTAGAAGCTTTCAGAGAAGCATCTTTTACATCTCCTGCTTTATCCCCAAAAATAGCACGTAATAATTTTTCTTCTGGTGTAGGTTCACACTCTCCTTTTGGAGTTACTTTGCCTACTAAAATATCACCTTCATTCACTAATGCCCCAATACGAATTATACCATTAGTATCCAAATCTTTGGTAGCCTCTTCCGATACATTAGGAATTTCTGACGTAAGCTCCTCTTTCCCAATTTTTGTCTCCCTCACCTCCAACTCAAACTCTGTAATATGAATAGAAGTAAACCAATCTTCTCTTACTGCTCTTTCATTAATCACAATAGCATCTTCAAAATTATAGCCTTTCCATGGCATAAATGCGACCTTAAGATTTCGACCTAATGCTATTTCTCCTCCTTTTACAGCATAACCCTCAGTTAAGAAATCTCCTTTTTTCACTCTTTGACCTTTTACAACTGCAGGTCTTAAATTAATACAAGTTTCTTGGTTAGTACGAGTAAATTTAGTAATGTTATACTTCTTTACATCATCCTCAAAACTTACTATTTTTTGTTCATCAGTACGTTCATATTTCACATGAATTTCTCTTGCATCTACATACTCCACAATCCCTTTTCCTTCTGCATGAAGTTGTATACGAGCATCTCTTGCTGCTCTTTCTTCTATACCTGTACCTACAATAGGAGCTTGAGGATTAACGAGTGGAACTGCCTGACGTTGCATATTCGAACCCATCAATGCACGGTTAGCATCATCGTGTTCCAAAAATGGAATTAATGAAGCACTCAATCCTACTATTTGGTTAGGAGCAACGTCTAAATATTCAACTTCATTTTTGTCTAAGTAAATATATTCACCCTCTTCTCTAGACATTACTTGGTCATTCTGTATTTGTCCATTATCTACCTCTACATTTGCCTGCCCTATTTTCACATCATCTTCTTCGTCTGCAGTAAGAAACGTAATTTGTTTAGTATCCAATTTCGCGTTATTTACTTTCATATAAGGAGTTTCTATAAATCCTTTTGAATTTACTTTAGCATGAACACAGAGTGTAGAAATAAGACCAATATTAGGACCTTCTGGGGTTTCTATAGTACACAATCTCCCATAATGACTATAATGCACATCACGCACTTCAAAACCTGCTCTCTCTCTACTCAATCCGCCAGGACCTAAAGCAGAAATACGACGTTTATGAGTAATCTCACTCAATGGATTGGTTTGGTCTAAAAACTGTGATAATTGAGATGTCCCAAAAAAAGTATTTAACACAGAAGATAATACTCTAGAATTAATCAAATCAACAGGAGTAAACACCTCATTGTCTCTAACATTCATCCTTTCTCTAATGGTACGTGCCATACGGGAAAGAGCCACACCAAATTGTGCATGTAGCTGTTCTCCCACAGTTTTTATCCTTCTATTGCTCAAATGATCAATATCATCAACCTCTGCTTTTGAATTAGTAATTTGTACCAAATATTTTACAATAGAAATAATATCCTCCTGAGTCAGCGTTTTTTCAGACATAGGGCTATTCAAAGCTAATTTTTTATTAATTTTATACCTACCCACTTCACCCAAATCATATCTTCTATCACTGAAAAACATTTTTTCAATCATCATACGTGCCGATTCTACATCGGGAGAATCAGCCCCACGTATTTGTCTATAAATTAATTTTACCGCTTCTTCTTCATTATTAGAAGTATCTTTATTTAGCGTATTATATATAATGGCATATTCATTACTTATTCCCTCTTTCTTCACACAAATACTTTTAACCCCCACTTCAAGAATAGTATCAATAGCTTGTTCGTCCAAACAAGCATCCCTTTCCAGAATAATTTCATTTCTTTCTATGTTAGTAATTTCCCCTGTATTTTCATCTATAAAATCTTCTGTCCATGTACGAAGTACTCTTGTAGCCAAGCGTTTTCCTATATATTTTTCAAGCTCGCTTTCAATAGCAAGAACTTCCTCCGCTATATTAAAAATATCTAAAATATCTTTATCCGTTTGATACCCTAAAGCACGTAATAATGCAGTAACAGGAAATTTCTTTTTACGATCAATATAGGCGTACATTACATTATTAACATCGGTAGAAAATTCCATCCATACCCCTTTAAACGGGATTACACGAGCAGAATATATTTTAGTGCCATTAGTATGATATGTTTGCCCAAAAAACACACCTGGAGAACGATGTAATTGAGATACTACAACTCTTTCAGCACCATTAATAATAAATGTTCCTTTAGATGTCATATAAGGAATATTTCCCAAAAATACATCTTGAACGATGGTTTGAAAATCCACATGTTCAGGGTCATTACAACTTAATTTTAGTTTTGCTTTTAAAGGTACAGAATAGGTTAAACCTCTTTCCATACACCCCTCTATAGTATAACGAGGAGGATCTATATAATAATCTAAAAAATCTAATTGAAATATATTACGTGTATCTGTAATAGGAAAATTCTCTATAAAAGTTTGATACAAACCCTCAGTTTGTCTTTTATCTGGGGTAGTTTCTATTTGAAAAAAATGACGAAATGATTCTAATTGTATTCCTAATAAATCTGGCATTTCTACGTACTGCTTGATTTTTCCAAAAGAATGTCTTTTTACTATATGCATATATTTTTTATTACTTCTAAATTAGATTTTTTAAGAAAATTTCTTGAATAAGCTTGTGTCTATAATTGTATATTATACAAGAACATAATAAAGCCAGTCAAAATATTTAAGTATTTTAACTGACGTTATCTTAGACCATCATATCGGATTATCTTTATATACCTCATTCTTGTGTATAATAAAAACCAATATGAAAAATTTAGTTTACTTCTACTTCAGCACCTGCTTCTTTAAGTTTTGCTACTAATGCATCTGCATCTGCTTTGCTTACACCTTCTTTTATAGGCTTAGGAGCTCCATCTACTAAATCCTTAGCTTCTTTAAGTCCTAATCCAGTAAGGTCTTTAACTGCTTTTACCACATCCAATTTTTTATTACCTACTGCCTTCAATATAACATTAAAAGAAGTTTTTTCTTCTGCAGGAGCGGCTGCTTCACCACCTACAGTGCCAGCTACCATTACAGGAGCGGCTGCTGGTTCTATACCATATTCATCTTTTAAAATTTTTGCTAACTCATTTACATCTTTCACTGAAAGATTTACTAATTGTTCTGCTAATACTTTTAAATCTGCCATAATTTCTATTTTTTTGATGTTATTAATTTATATTTATCGATTTTGGAAGCCTGATTTTTTATGAATTACGTTTTGCTAATGCACTTAATATACCTGCCAATTTATCACTACCACTCTGCAATCCTCCGAGTACATTTTTAGCTGGAGATTGTAATATTCCAATAATTTCTCCTATCAACTCTTGTTTACTCTTCAATGCTGCCAAAGTTGCCAACTGGTTGTCTCCAAGAAAAATATCTTTATCTATAAAAGCAGCTTTTAACAAAGGCAGTTCTCCTTTCGAACTTTTTCTGAAATCTGTAATAATAACAGCTGGTTCTTTAGGATTTTCTGAAAAAATCAAGGCAGTTACTCCCTTTAAAGACATATATAACTCTTGATATTTAGCATCATCCAATGATTGTAGTGCTTTTTTTATAAGGGTATTTTTAGCTACCTTCATTTCCACTTTTTTACTAAAACACAGACTACGAAATTTATTAATCTGTTCTACTGTTAGTGATTCTGTATTAGTAACATAAAAATTAGAATATTGAGAAAATTTTTCTTTCAAAATTTCTACCGCCTGTTTTTTTTGTTCGATTTTCATATTTCTTTTTTGCGATTATTTTTATTTTAAAAATACTTTAGTATCTACAGAAATAGCAGGACTCATAGTACTGGCTATAAATACACTTTTCACATAAATACCTTTAGCCGAAGAAGGTTTCAAACGAATTATTGAATGTAATAATTCAGAAATATTTTCTTCTAATTTTTCTGGGGAAAAAGATACTCTTCCTACAGAACAATGAATAATTCCAGCTTTATCTACACGAAAAGTAACCTTTCCCCCTTTTACTTCGTTTACAACTACTGCAACATCATTGGTTACAGTACCTGTTTTAGGATTCGGCATTAAGTTTCTAGGACCTAAAATCTTACCTATTTTTCCCATTTTAGGCATTACACTAGGGGTTGCTATAACTACATCTATATCTGTCCACCCACTTTCTATTTTTTGTATAAATTCATCTAATCCCACATAGTCAGCTCCGGCTTTTTTAGCTTCTTCCTCCTTGTCTGGGGTGCAAAGTACTAATACTTTTTTTGCCTTTCCTGTACCATTAGGTAATACTACAGTACCTCGAATAGCCTGGTCCGCTTTCGTAGGGTCTACTCCTAAACGAATATGTACATCTACAGAACTATCGAATTTAGTACAATTAATTTCTTTAACCAATTTACTAGCCTCTTTTAGACTATATATTTTTTTACTATCTACTTTAGATGCTACTAATTTTCTTTTTTTTGTAATATGCATGATGAAGTACTAATTTTTTATCATTTACAATTTTATTCTCCTGAAGATTTTTTTTCCTCCACAGTAATCCCCATACTCCGAGCTGTACCTGCTACCATAGAGATAGCACTTTCTAATGTAAAGCAATTAAGATCAAGCATTTTATCTTTAGCTATTTCTGCTATTTCTGCCAAAGTGACCTTACCTATCTTACTACGATTAGGCTCTTTAGAACCTTTTTGAACTTTAGCCAACTCCATTAACTGAACCGCAGCCGGCGGGGTTTTTATAATAAAATCAAATGATTTGTCAGCATATACAGTAATCAAAACTGGCAACACCTTGCCTATTTGATTTTGAGTACGTGCATTAAATTGTTTACAAAAGTCCATAATATTGATACCCTTAGAACCAAGAGCGGGACCAATTGGTGGAGCAGGATTAGCTTGCCCCCCCTTGACTTGCAACTTTACGAAGCCAGAAATTTGTTTTGCCATAAAATTTTCTTTTTTGGTATTAACGTTTAGTATTTTTTATTATACAAAACTCCCAAAATATTCAATTTATTTACCGAATATACTGAGAACATTGAGTGGCAAATTTACATTTTTTTTTTGAAAAATAATTTTTTTTCTAAAGTCTTAATTGCTTCCCCTCTTTTCTGAGCTAAAATAATTTAACCTTAAACAATCTATTTTTTTATTATTGATTAAAAATTTATATTTAATACACGATAATAGTTTAATCTATATATTGAAATTTTGTTATCAATACAGACCATAATAAATTTGTTTATTTTCTTAACCATTTTACCTGACCAGTATCTGTAAAATATACTATTTGGGAGGGAGGAATAAGGGTAGATTCTTCTAATACTTGAGGTGCCACCCAATCTACATTTTTTTTTATCGAAATATCTATTTCTTCAAAAAAAAGAGGTGGTGGTTGGTTATGAATATTCGCTGATGTAGAGACTAACGGGAATTTAATAGTTTTTATTAATTCCTTACAAAATTGATGTTGTACTACACGAATAGCCACACTACCATCAGCAGCATAAACACTATTGGCTAAAGGTATTTTTGTAGTAGGATAGATAACGGTAGTAGGTTTAGTTTGTTGGCATAAAAAATCAAGCATAAACGAATTAACCTTTACATATTGATGCAATTGTTCTACATCTGATACAAGCAATATCACAGATTTGTGGAGAGGGCGATTTTTTATATTAAAGATTTTCTGTATACATATCTCCTTAGTAGAATCACAGCCTATTCCCCACACTGTATCTGTAGGGTAAAGTATAATTTTTTCTTTAAAAATATACTCTTTTGCCATTCTTACACTCTCTTCAAAAACTATCGAGGACATAATATTGTATAAGCATTCATTACTCTTTCCGTAGTATGTCTTTGGTTAAAATAATTAGCCTGGGTCACCCCCCTTTCTATATATTGCTCTCGCAAAATAGAATCCTCGTAAAATTGACACATAGCCTCAGCCATTTGTTGTTCATCAAAAGGATGTACATATAGTGCGGCACTACCTCCAGCTTCAAGCATAGAAGACTGCGGAGAGGTTATAACAGGAGTTTTACTAAAAAATGCTTCAATAATGGGAATACCCCATCCTTCAAAAATAGATGGATATATTAATGCTTCTGATTGTTGGTATATCGTAGGCAAATCATGATTAAACTCTTCATAAGAAATATTCTTTACAGCAGCATTTTCACTTAAAAAGAGAATTTTTTGTTCTAATTTTTTCTCAAAAATATATTTTTTCACACTATCGTAATAAGCTCCTTTTCCACTACCTATTACCACTAAAGGAATAGAACATTTTTCTTTCAATAAAGACATGGCTTTACAAAGAGTTAATAAATTCTTACGCTCTATAATAGCTCCCACACTTAGAAAATATCTTTTAGGCAAATAATATTTTTGGAATATCTTCTGAGCCTGTAAAATATTAGCTTGCATAAAAAAATGTGGACTACATGATTGATAACACACTACTATTTTATGCGAATTAACACCATAAAAATCAATAATATCTTTTTTTGTTTGCTCACTAATAGCAATAATAATATCAGCACGTTTACAGGCATATTGATATTTTTTACGATACATTAATACATCAATAGCATTGTATTGTTTAGGATAACGTTCAAAAATAAGATCGTGAATAGTTACCAAAGTATGAGTTTTAAAGGTTAAACCAAAAGGCAACTCATTACTAAGCCCATGATAAAGCTGTAAATGTTCTCTACGAAAAGTATGTTTAATACCCATACTACGCCAAAGAGGATGTAATTTTTTATATAATAACGATTTAGGTAATACTTCTTTTATAGAAGGATATTTTTGATATTCAAATAAATTAGATTTTTTAGTATTATACAAAATATAATGATGATTGGGATAATAACTTGCTAAACCTGTAATTAAACTTCGGCTATAATTTCCCAAACCCGTTTTATTGTGAAAAGCCCGCTTGGCATCAAATCCTATGCGCATAAACTCATTTAAAATTATTATCTTTTATCTCCTACAATATCATACATTTTTCATTTTTTGCTTTCTCTAAAATCAAGCTTTTTATTATCTAAATATATTTTGTAAATTTGCATAAAATTAAGAAAAAATCATGGAAATCAAACATTTTATTCAAGAAGCCTTTACCAATAGAGAACTTTTAAAAGAAAAAAAATACGACAATGCGGTGTGTGCCGTAATAGATCAATTAGACAAGGGAGAACTCCGAGTATGCAATTTTATCAATACTGAATGGGTAGTAAATGAATGGATAAAGCAAGCCATATTATTATATTTTGCAGTAAGAAAAATGCAAACTTATGAGATACCACCCTTTGAGTTTTACGATAAAATACCTTTAAAAAATAACTATGCAGCACAAGGTGTTAGAGCCGTGCCTCATGCCATAGCTCGCTATGGAAGTTTTTTAGCAAAAAATGTGGTGCTTATGCCTTCCTATGTAAATATAGGTGCTTATGTAGATGAGGGTACTATGGTAGATACTTGGGCTACGGTAGGCAGTTGTGGACAAATAGGAAAAGGTGTTCATCTTAGTGGAGGGGTTGGTATAGGTGGAGTATTAGAACCTCTACAAGCAAGCCCAGTAATTATAGAAGATGGGTGTTTTATAGGAAGTAGGTGTATTGTGGTGGAAGGCGTACATGTGAAGAAGGAGGCTGTACTTGGTGCCAATGTAGTACTTACAAAAAGTACAAAAATTATAGATGTTAGTGGAGAACAACCTATAGAATATAAAAGTATAGTACCAGAAAGAAGTGTAGTGATACCAGGCTCATATAAAAAACAATTTCCTGCAGGAGAATATGCTGTAGGGTGTGCCTTAATTATAGGAAAAAGAAAACCTAGTACTGATCTAAAAACCAGCCTTAATAATGCATTAAGGGATTTTAATGTTTCCATATAAATTCAAAAATAATCTATAAAGATATAAAAAATTTATTTATCTTCTAACTGAAAATAAGGACCTAAAAGATTTTCAAAATCATAAAATCCTGGTTCTTTATCAACCAATTTTTCAGCTACAAATATTGCCCCATTACCAAAGGCTTCTCTTGAAATAGATTCATGGACAAGCCTTACTGTTTGGTAAGGAAATCCAAAAACAAGCTCATGTTTTCCAATAATACCTCCTGCCCTTATAGAATTAATTGAATCTGTACTAATACCCAATACATTAGCAATTTTTATAGCGGTACCCGATACCCCCTCTTTTTCTTTAAAATGCTCCTCTATAATTTCTATATCTATAGAGGGAGCAATTTTTTTAAGGTATTTAGAAGCAATAAGCAAAAAATTAATACCCAAGGTAATATTGGGCGACCAAAATACGGTAGTTTTTTTAGCACATTGATGTAAAAAATTTATTTCTTTATCCGTATAATGAGAAATTGCAGAAATAATTTTAATACCTCTCTTTGAAGCTTCTTCTCCATAATAATAGATACCTTGTTCTGAAGAAAAATCTATAATATAATCTACTGGATTTTTATCCAATAATTCTTGTATAGAATGAAGTTCATTAGAATAAATAAAACCTTGTTGAGGAGATAAAATACCTAAAAATTCAGACACTGATCGATGCTCCAATACTTTTTTTCTTCTTAGCACCCATTCTAACGAAAACTTTTGATGTTGCAAAAGAATAGAAGCCACTGCTTTTCCCGTTTTTCCAAACCCAATAAGTCCCAACTTCATAAATGGTAAAAGATTTTATTATATAATTAACACTACAAATATAACACATAAAGACAGAAACTCCAAAGGTCATAATTGTCTGATTAGGCTCATTAGAAGAAATAACTACTTATTTATTGATATTATAAAAAAGTTGAATACATACTTTTTTTGTTTAGAAGAAAAACTTGTTTTTTAAATAGATAAATCTAATATCTTTGCATAGTAAAAATAAAAGTATGGTGCATAATCTAACTGAACAATATTCTATTATTTCTGATTGGATGGCTGAGTTAAGAGATACAAGAATGCAGAAAGACAGAACTCGTTTTAGAAACAACATAGAAAGATTGGGTAAAATTATCGGATATGAAATCAGTAAAATACTCCCCCACAAATTAAATACTATTCAAACGCCTTTGGCTAAAATGGAAATATCTATGTTGAAAGAACAACCTATTTTAGCTACCATCTTGAGAGCAGGGCTTTCTTTACATGAAGGTTTATTGCATGTTTTTGACAAGGCTGACAATACCTTTATTTCTGCTTATCGCACACAAGAAAAAGATGGTACTTTTAAAATTACTATTGACTATTTATCTTCTCCTTCTATAACAAATAAAACACTTATAATCTCTGACCCTATGTTAGCTACAGGATTATCTATGGCTCAAACTTTAGAATCCTTAGTAGCACAAAAAGGCACACCAGATCATATACATATCGTATGTTTGATAGCCGCTAAAAAAGGTATAAAATGTATACAAAAATATTTTCCAAAAGCTACTATTTGGTGTGCCAATATTGACGAAAAACTGAACAAAGAAGGATATATAGTTCCTGGCTTGGGAGATGCTGGAGACTTGGCTTATGGGTCAAGAATATAATTAAAATATATTATCATGATGGAGGATTATTTCCAGGGTAGGTTCTTTTTGATTAATGCTATTACAGCTATAGATAAAATTATATTTCATACCATTAATCAAACATGGTCCATTGCTTGGTCAGATGGTTTTTTTATGTTTATGCGCAATCCCAAATCATGGCATCCTTTATATATACTTATACTACTATTTGCGATATGGAAAATGCGTAAAAAAGCTTGGAGATTTATATTAATGACTATAGCAATAGTGGGTAGTTGTGATATTATTAGTAGTCATTTTTTAAAACCTTTTTTTGATAGGGTGCGTCCTTGTAGAGATGAAACTTTAGATTTTGTAGTACGGAATTTAGTATATTGTGGAGGCAATGGAAGTTTTCCTTCTTCTCATGCAAGCAATCATTTTGCATTAGCTTTCTTTTTTTTCCTTGCCCTAAAACCCTATCTCAATAATTGGGGATATTTATTCTTTCTTTGGGCATTAATAATCTGTTATGCTCAAATATATGTGGGTGTACATTTTCCTTTAGATATATTAGGAGGCATGGCATTAGGATCTGCTATAGGTATAGGAAATTTTTATATTTACAAAAAATATTTTATGTGATAAAAATTATGATTAGAGATATAATAATAATAATGGGATTAATTTTTCTTTCAGGTTGTTTTTCTTTATTAGAAATGGCTTTAATATCAGTCAAAAAAAATAGAATAGAACGATTGGCAAAAGAGCATAAAAAAGGGGCTATTAATACATTGTATTTAATACAACACCCCAATATATTTTTATCAACAATACAAATATGTATCACTGTGATAGGAATTATTTTAGGATTATTTTCTGATGAAGGGTTAGCAAGATACCTAGCTCTACATATTGCTAAAATACCTTTTTTGGCAACTATTGCAGATACCTTATCCATCATAATAATAGTAACTTTAGTATCTGCTGTTACTATTATTTTTGGAGAATTAGCCCCTAAAAGAGTAGGCATGAAAAATGCTGAAGCTATTGCAATGAATACATCCAGTTTTATGGTATTTTTTTCTAAATTGCTTCATCCTTTTGTATGGATTTTATCTGCTTCTACACAATTTGCATTGAAGGTAGCTTGTATAAACTCAGAAGAGAAAAATAAAGTAACCGAAGAAGAAATTATAGATATAATAAATGAAGGTACAGAACAAGGCACAATAGAAGAAGCTGAGCAAAAAATTATAGAACGTGTATTTGACTTAGATGATAGAAATGTAACCTCTCTAATGACCCATGCCTCTGATATTGTATGGCTTGATAGAAAAGATGATAGAAAAAAAATACTACAGAAAATAAATGCTACACCTCATAATATTTATCCTGTATGTGAGGGAAGTTTGAATAATTTGAAGGGTATTGTAAGCATTAAATTTATCATATGTAATGATGAGAAATTTAAACTTTCAAAAGTAATAATGCCTGCTATCTTAGTGCCAGAAGCCAATACACTATATCATGTTTTGGAAGTATTTAAAAAAAATCATCAAAAAGCCTGTTTTGTTATTGACGAATACGGTACTGTACAGGGCATGATTACCCTTACAGACCTGATGGAAGCACTTGTAGGAGATATTCCTTCCGAACCCAATCAAATTGCAGAAATCATAGAACGAAAAGATGGTACTTATTTAATAGATGCCAAAATGGCATTTTATGATTTCCTCACCCACTTTGGGAAAGATACTGAACAAATTGGAGAAAATGAATTTGATACTTTAGCAGGATTTATATTACATCAACTAAAACATATTCCAAAAGAAGGTGAATTATTAGAATGGGAAGATTTTTTATTTGAAATAGCCGATATGGATGCTATGCGTATTGACAAAATTATTGTAAAAAATAACAAACCTAGGGTATAAATCATATTTAAAATAATGAATTATAATTTCTTTTTTATTTAAAAATTTGGAATACTACAAAACTTAACACATAAGCAAGCCCTGTCATAGTAACCCATTGAAATAAAGGAATTTTCCATGATTTGGTTTCTTTATGTACTATGCTTATGGTGCTTATACATTGCAAAGCTAAAGAATAAAATACCAACAAAGATAATCCTGTAGCTAAAGAATAAATAGACTCTCCATATTCATTTTTTGCTAATCGCATTTTTTCTAACAAAGAATTATTCCCTTCTTCTTCAGCATCATTGACATGATATAAAGTAGCCATAGTACTTACAAAAACTTCACGAGCAGCAAAAGAAGTAAGCAAACAAATACCTATCTTCCAATCATATCCTAAGGGTTTAATTACAGGTTCTATCCAATGCCCAAGTTGTCCAATATAAGAATATTCTAATCGCTCATTTTGTTTCATTACTTCAAGTTGATTTTTTTGTTCTGGG
>JBOFDP010000058.1:0-18962 GCA_051647125.1 Chitinophagaceae bacterium
AGCCATATTTTGGATAGAAAAATCTGCCCCTTGTTGATATTCAATATCAGGTTTTAGAAGAATATAAAACCCCTCTTGATCTCTTACAGAACTTTTAGATATTTCCAAAAGTTCCTGATGAATAGGTATTTGTTCTTTATTTTTTTGTACTAAATACACCTCAGTACTCAACTGTTTAAGTATCACCACCTCTTCATGTGTATACTTGAGTTTTAATTTATCCCCTATTTGAAATAAAGACATTTTTTAGTTTTCAATGTCGGCAAAGTTAGAAAGATAAATTGAGACTACATTATTAAAAAATAAAAAAATATTTTTAGTCTATCTTTGCACCTATTCACAAAAAATATAAAACTATGTTTGATTCATTAGTTAGCAAATTAGATAATGCACTACGGGGATTAAAAGGACAAATACATATTACAGAAGCTAATATTTCTACTACCATAAAAGAAATTAGAAAAGCATTACTTAATGCCGATGTGCAATATAAAATAGCCAAAGAATTTACCGAGAAAATAAAAGTAAAAGCCTTAGGGCAACAAATCATCAAAACTGTAAGTCCAGGGCAGATGATGGTTAAAATTATGGAGGAAGAACTCACCCATCTTATGGGTGCTACCACTGCTATACTCAATACAAATGGCAATCCTGCAATTATTATGGTGGTGGGTTTGCAAGGTAGTGGGAAAACAACTTTTTGTGCCAAAATAGCCCACTATCTCAAAAATCAAGGAAAATCTCCTATGCTTATTGCGGGTGATATTTATAGACCTGCTGCTGCTGACCAACTCGAGGTATTAGCTCAATCTATAGAAATCCCATTATATAGAAAACATCATGAAAAGACAGTAGTAGAGATTGTAAAAAATGGACTTCAAGAATCTAAAAGGAACAATCGAAATATTGTAATTATTGACACCGCTGGGAGACTTGCTGTGGATGAAAAAATGATGCAAGAAGTAGATGATTTGAAAAAAACTTTTACCCCTACAGAAATACTTTTTGCATTGGATTCTATGAATGGACAAGATGCAGTAAACACTGCAAAAACTTTTTTTGACAGGCTTTCATTTACAGGCGTAGTACTTACCAAATTGGATAGTGATACACGAGGCGGAGCGGCTCTTACTGTATCTTATACCTTAGGTACACCTATTAAATTTGTATCTATAGGTGAAAAAATACAAGATTTAGATGTCTTTCATCCGGACAGAATGGCTAGTCGTATTTTAGGAATGGGAGATATCGTAAGTTTGGTAGAAAAAGTACAATCTCAAATTTCTAAAGAAGAAACTAAAAAGCTGGAAAAGAAAATTAAAAAAGCACAATTTGACTTCAATGATTTTAAGCAACAAATACAAGAAATAAAAAAAATGGGAAATCTTAAAAATCTTTTAGGCATGATACCTGGAGTTGGGAAGCAAATAAAAAATATGGATATTGATGATAAAACTTTTATAAAAATAGAATCCATCATCAATAGCATGACGCCCAAAGAAAGAAGTAATCCCAACCTCTTGGATAATAGCCGAAAACAACGTATAGCAAAAGGCTGTGGGCAAAATATAGAATCTGTCAATGCATTTATCAAACAGTTTGATCAAATGAAAGGTATGATGAAAAATATGTCAAACTCAAAAATGCCTCCTATGATGGGTGGACTGGGAGGAGGATTTCCCAATATGAAAAGATAATTTTTTTACCAATAAACATATATCTCAGAAAAATCTTTCTTAGAAAAATTTTGAATAAAATAATAGCCTATGCCTCACTTGGATAAACCATTTACATTTGACAGGGTAGTAAGAATACTCTTTGGAATAGGTATTCTTGTAGGATTATATCTCTTATTTGATAAAATAAAATATGCGTTATTTCCTTTTATCACAGGCTGGCTACTGGCTTATTTAATTAATCCACTAGTTGATTTTTTACAATATAGGCTAAAATGTAAAAATAGGATATTTTCCGTTATTGCAACCTTGTTACTCCTTATCGGGATACTTACTCTTTTGGTCATCATACTCATTCCAGCAATACAACATCAAATTGATCTTTTTAAAAATTATATTGTAGAATATCAACAAAGAACAGGATATATTGCAATGATACCTATTAGTTGGCAACAGTATATAAAACAAAATATTCATTTTAGAGAATTACTCTCATTAGTCAGTAATGAAAATTGGAAAAATATAGCTCAAGAGGCAGCCTCTAAAGTATGGCGTTTTCTTAATGGTTCTATCAGTTGGATTATTAGTATTATTTCATATTGTATTGTATTGCTTTACATGTTTTTTATCTTGATAGATTATAAAAAAATTACTAATAACTGGATTAATATAATACCTAAAAAATACCATAATATTACAAATCAGATATATCAAGATATTAGCCATGATATGAATCAATATTTTAGAGGGCAAGCTTTAGTAGTATTATGTGTAAGTACCTTGTTTAGTGTTGGATTTTCTATCATAGGATTACCTTTAGGTATTCTGTTAGGATTATTTGTAGGACTACTTAACTTTGTTCCTTATTTGCAATTAGTAGGACTCATTCCTACCATATTACTATGTCTTTTAAGATCTGCTACAGGTGATCAAAATTTTTGGGTATTATTACTACTTGCATTGATAGTATTCGCAGTAGTACAAATTTTACAAGATGCTTGGATTAGCCCAAAAATTATAGGTAAAGTTACAGGTCTTAATCCAGCAATTATGCTACTCTCCTTATCTATATTTAACGCACTATTTGGCATTATAGGGATGGTTATTGCCTTGCCTATCAGTACCTTTATTATTTCCTATTACAGACGATTTATTTTGGAAGAAAATAAACAAAAAAAGATAGATTAACTTTATGAGTACTATTTAGTAAATTAAAACTTATACGTACTTATTAATCACTTCTAAGAATTTAGCTTTGGGATGAGCCCCTACCATTTTTTCAACTAATTTTCCTTCCTTAAAAAATAATACTGTAGGAATACTTGTAATGCCATACTCCACACTTGTATCACCATTTTCATCTACATTGATTTTACCAACTTTTACATTAGTATCGTCATTTGAAATTTCTTCAATAACAGGACCTAAAGCACGACAAGGTCCACACCAAGGTGCCCAAAAATCAACCATAGTAAGCTTATCCGATTTAAGTACTTCTTCTGCAAAATTTTGATCTGTCATTTGAATTACCATAAATATTTCTTTTTTAAATTTTCTACGAAGTTACTCAATCTATCTTAACAATACAAATCAAAAAATTTTATACCTATAATCATTTTATCAATTAAATCGATTTACTTGTATCTAAAAGCCCTCACAAAATTCATCATCAAAGTATATCAAAATAATTAATTATTTTTACATTATTTTATTTTTTGTAAGAAGAATTAATTTTTTATCCAACATCTTTTTATCCCATTCCCATGCAGTTTTCATAATATCATCTACCGTATATTTAGGCTCCCATTTTAATACGGTTTTAGCCTTATCTAAATTAGCATATACCGCAATTACATCTCCAGAACGACGAGGAGCTATTTTGTAGTTTACCTTCAGCCCATTTACTTTTTCAAAACTCGCGATAGTTTCCAATACAGTAATCCCATTCCCCGTACCTAAATTAAATATTTCATATGATTGCTTAGCTTTATGAGCTACCAAATACTTGATTGCTAAAGTATGGGCATGTGCTAAATCACAAATATGAATAAAATCTCTTATACAAGAACCATCTCTAGTATCATAATCATTTCCAAAAACTGCCATTTTAGAAACTATCCCTAAAGCCACACGCGTAATTACAGGTACTAAATTTTGGGGTTTCCCAACGGGTACCTCTCCAATAAAATTGGAAGGATGAGCCCCCGCTGGATTAAAATACCTTAATACAATAGACCTTAAAGGCTGGCAACTACAAAAAGTATCAATCATTATTTCTCCCATTTGTTTGCAAGCAGCATAAGGGGATTCCGCTTTTTGGCAAATGGTATCCTCTGTTACAGGTAATACTGAAGCATTTCCATATACCGAACAAGATGAAGAAAATACTAAATTCTTAATTTTAAACTCTTTAGCACATGCCAATATATTGATCAATGAATCTAAATTATTTTTGTAATATTCTATAGGTTTTTCAACGGATTCCCCCACCATTTTGTATGCTGCAAAATGAATAATACCTGTAATTTTGTGTTTCGCAAATATTCGTCTGGTGGCAGATAAATCACATAAATCTATTTTATAGTTTTTTATCTTGTTCCCTATAATTTTCTGTATCCCTTTAAAAACTTCTGGGTTAGCACGAGATAAATTATCAATAGAAATTACATCATATCCGCTTTCTATTAAATCAACAATTGTGTGAGAACCTATATACCCACATCCTCCTGTAACTAAAATTGTTTGCATAATATATTGAGTTTCTGTATAAATATTTAAACTAATAGCACCATCATTTTACTCTACAAAGGTAATGCTTTATAATTAGGTATTTCATTAAAAAAATTTAATTAAACTTCATTAAAATATATTTTCCAATAGAACACTCCAAACACTTTTTATTCATACAATAGTTATTGTACAGATGAATTAGAGCTTGGCTATCTGTAGCAGTTAAATTATTTAGCCCTTTAGATTCAAATTTTTCTATAATATGATTTTTCTCGGCTTTCATTTCATTCATTTGCTCAAGAATATACTCTTGCAATACAGCATCATTATGATAAATAGCGTAAGAAAAAAGCGAAGGGTAGATAACATTAACCATTATTTTATTACACATCTCTTTTCCTATCACTTTAGGTTGATGGTTTGAAGATACCCCTAAAACATAATGATTATCCCAATAAGCAGAGGTAGGTAATTGCAACCAGGATATAATTTCTTGGGGTGAGTTATTTTGCAATACAAATTGGAATAATTGAGTGGAATGAAAAATAAGTGTTGCTAATTGTGCCAATCTAACTGTAGGGAAATTAGCAGGACGTGTTCGTAGGAATTTCAATTTTACAGAAATAGGAATTAAATTATATTTAATCCGTAAATGCCTATATTCTTTTTCCATCCCAATGAGGTAATCCTCTTGCGTGGAGATACTTTCCAATAATCCAGCTTGTCCAAAAAGCAATGCTTCTATATGAAAAAGCGACAAACGTTCCCTTCTCCAAACACGAACAGGTATAGATTTTGCAATTTCTAAAAAAATATCTTTATTAATTTGCATACCAAAATAACTACAAAGCCACCACCAAAAAGCAGTTTCCCAATCGTTGTTTAAGAATTTTACATTTTCCAAAAATTGATTAGATTTCTGTGTTAGTCGCTCTATCAGTAAACGTTCTTTAAAGGATTGTAATAATAGAATAGGCATATCTTTTAGAAAACAAGCACATGGCAATTCTGAAGATAATGATTGATAAAATTGTTCGTATCCTTTCATCATCAAGGGATTTATCTTATGCTTTAATTCTAAAATAGCAATGTTGTGTTTTGCCTCAATATCATTCTCCCAAACAATGTGAAGAATAACATTTTTAAAATCTGGATTAATATGATGCTGATGTTTTTGCCACAAAGAAGTTTTTAAATCTATCTCAATATTGCCTACCCATTGTTGTTCTCCTATGCGTATACGAGCATATAAAAAATCAGGTCCCTGATGGATATTCTGCATTCCTACTTTTAGAACTTCTATAGACAATCCTTCTATGGTTTTTAAGTCATTTCTATTGTATAGTTGATATTGCCAAATGAGTTGTAAAAATTTTTCTTCCATCATGTAATACTATTTTTACTTTAACAAAATATTTGCCCTACCCTATTGTATTTTCTTACCTTGTGTGATACAAATGTACAAATTTTATATCTACAATGTATGTTTTTAAAAAGATTATTTTCCTATTTATTCAATGGAAAAATAGTATAACTATCTTATTGACTATATTTTTTTCCTTGAATTAAAAATATTATTTATTATGTTACACAAAATTACTTATTTTATGGGCAGTAGAAACTATCCCGATGGTTACAAGTACTTAAGAAATAGTCTTGTCTTAGCTTTTTTGATGACTATGCTTTTGACAGCATGTAAGAAATCAGATAAACCAGATAAAGGAACCTCCCTATCAGGCACCTCCTGGGTCAATACATCGAAGGGTGTCCAATCAACACTTAACTTTACCTCAAATATAGATGCTATTCTGATTCAAGAAGGAACAACAGAGCCAGTAGACAGAGACACGATGGAGCTTTTATATATTTACGAAAAAGGTAAGATATTGAAAGTATACTATGCTTTCGACGAAATCAATGAAGCACTAAAAAAGGCTATACAAAAATGTGGAACAGCTTTGTTAGCAACTCCTAATGATTGTACTTTTTTAAACCCTACTTCCGGCACTACTGAAAAGGTAGATGAATATTTGGGTGGGAATTACACCATTTCTGATAATAAGCTAGAAGGATTCTATGTCGAGGACGGCAAGCACATACCAATCGACGATGATATCTATATACGCCAATAAGCGTTATTTCATTTCTTCTTTCACATTCACAAAAGAGCAAGGGTAATATCCTTGCTCTTTTTTATAGAAAAAATAAAATAAGATGCCTCTATTTAATTATTTTTGTAAAAAAATTATTTTTCCTATTTATTCAATGGAAAAATAGTATAACTACTTTATTGATTATATTTTTTTACTTGAATTAAAAATATTATTTATTATGTTACACAAAATTACTTATTTTATGGGCAGTAGAAACTATCCCGATGGTTACAAATACTTAAGAAATAGTCTTTTCTTAGCTTTTTCTATGACTATGCTTTTTACAGCATGTAAGAAACCAGATAAAGGCACCTCCCTATCAGGCACCTCCTGGGTCAGGACATCGCAAGAGAGCCAATCAACACTTAACTTTACTTCAAATATAGATGCTATTCTGATTCAAGAAATAAACTTAAATCCAGTAATACTCAGAGACACGATGGAGATTTTATATATTTACGAAAAAGATAAGATATTGAAAATATACGATGCTTCCGACGAAATCAATGAATCACTAAAAAAGGCTATACAAAAATGTGGAACAGCTTTGTTAGCAACTCCTAATGATTGTACTTTTTTAGACCCTACTTCCGCCACTACTGAAAAGGTAGATGAATATTTGTTTTCGAGTTTCACCATTTCTGGTAATCAGCTAAAAGGATTCTATGTAGATGAGGACGGCAAGCACATAGAAAACCCGAATGATATCTTTACACGCCAATAAGCGTTATTTAATTATTTTTGTAAAAAATTATATTTATGTTTAGGTTTATTCTTTTTATTTTATGTAGTTCCACATTGGCTAATCCCCTTCTTTTTACTCCTAAAAAAAAATATTTTCAACAAAAGGTAAACTACCAGATTAAAGTTTTTATGAATGCCGATTCTAACCAATACAGTGGAACTCAAAAAGTTGAATATACCAATAATTCTAATGATACCTTATATCAACTTTTTATACATGCCTACAACAATGCTTTTCAGCCAAATAGTATGATGGATATTCGTAGTCGCCACCTCGGCAAAAACATCTCCCTTAGGGGGAAACCCGATTGGGATAATCGCGTACAAGACAGAATACAACACCTTAATGCCGAACAACAAGGTTATTTACACATTACAAAGTTTAAATATAAAGGGAAAATTCTACCCATAGATGAACAAGAAACCATTACACAAATCGTATTGCATAAGCCTATCCCTCCTCATTCGAAGGCTATATTTGAAATGGAATTTGAGGCTCAGGTTCCTACACAAATTCGTCGTTCTGGAAGAAACAATAAAGAGGGCATTAATTTTAGTATGTCTCAATGGTATCCCAAAATCTGTGCCTATGATAATTTAGGCTGGCACCCTACCCCTTATATAGCAAGAGAATTTTATGGAGAGTTTGGAAATTTTGATGTAGAGATTACAATAAATAAAAAATACTATATAGCCTCCACAGGATACCTGAAAAAAACTACACTTATAGATGACAAAAAAACATGGTTTATTCATGCTCAAAATGTACACGACTTTATGTGGGCAGCAGATACCACTTATGTAGACATTTTTAAAACTATCACAGATACCATAGGCAAGAAAAAAAGAAATTTTAATATTCATGTTATTTATAAACCTTCTTTCCCAAAACAAGATTCTTCTTGGATACAATTATTAGAAGATGTTGTAAAAGTATACCCTTATATTGCAAAACATTTTGGGCATTATCCTTACAAAAAATATTCTTTCATACAAGGCGGAGATGGAGGGATGGAATACCCTATGGCTACTTTAATAAAAGGGAGTTCTATAGGTATTGCTTTTCATGAATTTATGCATAGCTGGTATCAAGGCGTTATTGCTACTAATGAGTCCTTATATCCTTGGATGGATGAAGGAGCAGCTACTTTTTCTGAAAGTAGAATATCCGCCTTTTATAAACAATATATATTAAAGAAACCTCTTGATTCTGCCCTGCCTCTATATCATGCAAATAGTTATAAAGCTTATTTCTTCATGCAAAACATGAAACAATCAGAACCTCTTACTACTCATGCTGATTATTACCCCTCAAATTTTGCATATTCTATTTCCTCTTATGCCAAAGGAGCAATCTTTTTAGAACAGTTGGGCTATATCATCGGGGCAAAAAAAAGAGATGAATTACTATTAAAATATTTTGAAAAATTTAAATTTAAACACCCTACTTCAGATGATTTTATACATCTTGCTCAATATTTTTCTCAAATACAATTAGATTGGTACAAAGAAGGTTGGGTAAACTCTACTCGATATATTGACTATGCTATTGATAGCGTATATCATCATCATGCTACAGGCACTACTATCGTATTACAATCTAAAGGAGATTTATATATGCCTATAGACTTAGTAGTAACCTTAAAAAATGGACAAAAAATAATGCACTATATTCCTCTCTACTCCATGTTTGGAAAAAAAGAAAATGAAGATACCTCTATAAAACGTATCTTACACAAACCTTGGAAATGGACAAATATTCAATATACGCTACATATCCATGAACCTATAAAAAATATTGCACAAATAGAAATAGACCCCTCTGAACGAATGGCTGACATAGATAGAAAAAATAATATTATTATTTTCAACTAACCGTATGATTCCTCCTATTGCCATAGACAATTATAACTATACCCTACCTAACGAAAAAATTGCTTATTTTCCACTAAACAATAGGGAACAATCTAAATTGCTCGTATTTCAGAATAATATAATTAAGGATTATTTTTTTTATGAATTACCAACAATTTTGCCTCCTCATACCTTATTAGTTTGCAATAATTCAAGGGTCTTTCAAGCACGATTGATATTCCCCACCAATACCTCAAAACCCATAGAAATTTTTTGTATGGAAATTCTGCACATGACCAATAACTGTGCTACTATAAAATGTATAATAGGAAATAATGCCAAGTGGAAAAAACCTACCCTAACTTTAGAAAAAAATACAATTTCCTTACAGGCTCAAAAAATAAAACAAACCGAGAATGGTCTTCATGAAGTATTACTACAATGGAATAATACTAAAAATATCTTCGAAATGTTTAACCTTGTAGGACAGATGCCCTTACCTCCTTATATTAAGCGCTCTGAAACTAATGACGACAAAAGTACTTACCAAACCATTTTTGCTAATGAGCAAGGTTCTGTTGCTGCCCCCACAGCAGGACTTCATTTTACAGACAGAATAAAAAACCCTCTACACCAAAAAAATATATCCTTCTTAGAAATTACATTACACGTTGGTGGAGGCACTTTTTTACCTGTAAAAACAGACTATATAGATCAACACCGCATGCATTCTGAGCAAGTTATTTTTTCAAAAAAAAATATCCTACACCTCGTCTATCAATTAGAAAAAAAATATCCTATTTGTGCTGTAGGTACAACTTCTCTGCGATCCTTAGAATCATTACACAGTTTAGGAATTTTACTATATCAAAAACGTTTATTAAATATAGAGAACATCGAAATCCCCCAATGGCTAAGTTTTGAAGATACGCCTCTATTAAGCTACGTGGAAAGTTTAAAACTTATTTTAAATTTCTTAGAAATACATCAAAAAGAGGAAATACGCTTTAAAACAAAAATTTGTATTATACCTGGATATACGATACAATCCGCCAATTATTTAATCACCAACTTTCACCAACCTCGTTCTACTCTATTACTCCTAATAGCTGCCATAGTAGGCGAAGAATGGAAAAATATTTATCACCATGCTTTATCTGAAAATTATCGTTTTCTTAGCTATGGAGATGCTTCTTTATTAGAAATAAAATTATAAAAAACTATGGGAAGAATTATATCTATTGACTATGGGAAGAAACGATGTGGAATAGCCATTACCGATGAACTACAAATTATTGCTACTCCATTAGAAACCATCCATACCGAAATAATATTTCCCTTCCTTATAAACTATTTCAAAAAAGAAAAAATAGAAAAAATTATTATAGGATTACCTTATGATCTACAACACAGACCCACACATGCAACTCCTTTAGTAGAAAAATTTATCAGTGAATTGAAAAATGAATTTCCTACATGCCATATTCTTACTATAGACGAAAGATTTACCTCCAAACTAGCCCTACAAGCGATAGTACAAAGTGGAAAAAAGAAAAAAGAACGACAAAATAAAGGCAACCTTGACAAAATAGCTGCATGCATATTATTAGAAAACTATTTGCAAATGCAAGAAAAAAATGATAGCCTATAAAAATGTTGTTATTTATTTTTTTAATCTTAATAAACTGACCTTAAATTTAGAATTTATATTAAAAGTATTATATAAACTATAAATTTTTATATGTTTTATCAAAAGTATACTGTACTTTTGCAACATATTTTTATAAGTAAATAAAATTAATATGAGAAAGATTTTACTATTTTTAACTTTAATCATAGGGTGCAGTACTCCTATGATTGCACAACAAAAAAATGCTATTGGGTTACGTCTTGGTTGGGACATTGAAATCAGTTATCAACGATTTTTTAGTGAAAAAAATCGAATTGAATTGGATTTAGGATTTCCTAACTATATCTTTAATGGATTTTTACTCACAGGTACATACCATTGGATATTTAAACCATCGGTTTTTCCAAAGGGATTAGATTGGTATGTAGGACCAGGTGTACAAATAGGATTTTGGAAAGATAGATTTAATATAGCAGCAGTAGGACAAATAGGCATGGAATATACTTTCGATATACCTATTCAATTATCTATTGATTATCGTCCATCTCTTGGCATATCTATAGGGGATCCCACAAGATTTTATGGGGGATGGCTTGGCTTTGGTTTAGGAGTACGATATAAATTTTAAGAAATTTAAGAAAAAAAGGTAATAAATAATTTATTACCTTTTTACTTTTATACGGTTTTATAAAGTTCTTTTTATAGCTTCTTCTAATTCATTTATATTCCAAGCATTTTGAATAAAGAAATCCCCTATTTTTGTTCTTTCCAAATTACTCAAATATCCTCCTACTCCCAATTTGGCTCCAATATCAAATGCTAAACTACGAATATATGTTCCACTTGAACAATACACCAACACTTTTATTTTTGGTAAGGAAATATCTAAAATTCTGATACTATCTATACGAATATTTCTTGGCTCCACTTGTATTTTAATACCTTGTCTAGCAGATTTATACAAGGGTTCCCCATCTTTTTTTATTGCAGAATACATAGGTGGCAATTGCTGTATATTACCTACAAAACCCTGTAAAACTTCTTCTATTTGCAATGTGGTAAGATGATCGTAAGATGTATGATGTTGAGGTTCACTTTCCAAATCATAGGTAGAAGTGGTAGCACCTAAAGTAATCTCTGCAATATATTCTTTATCAAATCCGATAAACTGATTCAGTTTTTTAGTAAACTTACCAGTGCATAATAACAACAAACCAGTAGCTAAGGGATCAAGCGTTCCACTATGTCCTATTTTTTTAATATTACAAATTTTTCTTAGCTGACGAATCACATAAAACGAAGTCCATCCATAAGGCTTATTGATAAGTAATATTTCTCCCTCAGAAAAATTAAATTTTTTATCAGTTTCTATATCCACAAAATTTACTGAAATTTATTTTTCAAATTTGTCTTTGGCAATATTTAACGTAAGATGGTATACTGGTTCTGCATAATCGGGAAGATCAAATAAAATATCTTCGAAAATTTTTTCACAAATACTACGTAATCCACGTGCACCAAGATCATATTCTAAACCTTTTTCTATAATATAATCATATACATTATTATCTATTTTCAATAATTTTCCTTCCAATTCAAAAAGCTTTTTATACTGCTTTATCAATGCATTTTTGGGTTCTAATAACACACGCATTAAAGTATCTTTATCCAAACGTCTAAGAAAAGATATAATAGGTAATCTGCCTATCAATTCAGGAATCAATCCAAATGATTTCAAATCATGAGCATTAACATCATCCAAGATATCGGTTTTTTTTAGATATTCATCTTTATGATGCTTAAACCCAATAGTTTCTGCATTTAATCTTTTAGAAATAATTTTTTGAATACCATCAAAAGATCCTCCACAAATAAATAATATATTCTGAGTATTAATTTTTAAAAATTGTTGCTCGGGATGTTTTCTGCCTCCTTGTGGGGGAACTAGTACTTCACTACCTTCCAAAAGTTTAAGAAGAGATTGTTGTACACCTTCTCCACTCACATCACGTGTAATAGAAGGATTGTCTCCTTTACGTGCAATTTTATCAATTTCATCTATAAATACAATACCCTTTTCTGCTAGGGGAATATCATAATCACATTCTTGCAAAAGACGAGAAAGAATACTCTCTACGTCTTCTCCTACATAACCCGCTTGAGTAAAAACAGTAGCATCTACAATAGCAAAAGGTACTTGAAGAAAACGAGCAATCGTTTTGGCTAACAAAGTTTTTCCTGTGCCTGTTTGTCCTACTAATACAATATTACTTTTTTCTATCTCTACATCATTAGTATCATGTTCTTGAAGAATACGCTTATAATGATTATACACAGCTACAGAAAGAGTTTTTTTTGCCTCCTCTTGAGCAATAATATATAAATCTAAAAACTTCTTAATTTCACGAGGTTTTCTATTTTTTATATTCAATGTAGAAGATTTTTTTTGCTGTTCTACACTATGCATTTGCAGAAGTTTCTGATGTTGCTCAATACAATCAGGACATAGGGCACATTTCCCATCATCACTCAACAATAAAAAACCTACTTCTTGCTTTTCTCTTAAACAAAAGGAACAATGTTCTAACATCTTTTTTAAAATTCTAATTACTTGGTTCTGCAGATGAGTTGTCTCTTATTTCCCAAACTTTCTTCATTGGGTTACCTTTATATTTTAAGACAGAAGCACCACGTAGGTTTATACCCATACCATTATTACACCATATATTGGCATTACTTTGTCCTGACATTTCTATATCATAATCTTCTATAGATAAACCAAAGGCTTCTAATATAGATGCATCTGACAAGTCTAACTTACCAATTGTAGCTTTCCCTTCTAAAAATACTTTACTTTCTCCTGATATTTCAGCATCCACTTCATATACATCTAATTGACGAATATCTACAGAAGAAGATCTAAGCACCTCTATCTCCATTTTTCCACTTATCATTGAATTACCTATCTTCCCCTTTAATTCTAATGTACTAGCACCTTCTACCTTAACATCCATATTTATCGTATTAACATCCATGATAGCCGAAGAAGCTCCTGATAAGTCTAATTCTAATGTATCTGCCATTGTCACATTAGATTCAGTAGTTAATTTACTAGCCATTATAACCTCTATATCTTCTAAATTTGTAGCAGGCACATAAATTTTTACATTAGAAATATTCCAATTTTTAGGTGGATCAGGAATATTAATGAATAATTCCTCTGCTACTTGTTTTAGCTGTATGTAGGACATTAATCCCTCTTTAGCTGCCACTACTACAGTACCTTTTTCCCCGTTTGTAAGGATAACATGTATAGAGTTTGCAATTTTCAATTTTGAAAAATTACTTTTAATAGATCGTTCTTCTTGTATAATTTCACCTGGAGGTTCATTGCTATGATTACAAGCACACAACAAAAAAACTATCCAAAAAAACAACAAAAAAATATTTTTGTTCATAAACATAAATTTTTATTATTTTACAATTTAGTTAAAATTTTATCTATAATCCCATATTCAATGGATTGTTTAGCATTCATCCAATAATTACGATCAATATCAGACATCACTTTATCTAATTTTTGACCACAATTTTTAGCTAAAATATTGGCAATCAAATCTTTAGTGATTTTCACCTGCTCCGCTTCAATTTCCAACTCTAAGGCAACCCCTTGCATCATCCCTCCAAGCAAGGGTTGATGTATCATTACTTCTCCATGAGTAAAAATAAAACGATTCCCTTTTGCTCCACCGCTCAATAATAATGACCCCATAGATGCTGCCAACCCCATACATATCGTACTTACAGTGGATTTTATCATTTGCATGGTATCATAGATAATCATACCACTACCGACTGCACCTCCTGGGGTATGTATAAAAAATTTTATTTCTTCCCCCGTATTATCAGCATCCAATAATAATAATTTATTTACAATATCTTTAGCAGAACTATCATCTACTGTTCCCCATAAATAAATACTCCTTTTTTCAAAAAATAATTTTTCTTGCTTTTTAAGTAAAAAATTATCTATTTTGGGAATAGTCTCTTGATGTTCATTGGCTGTATATTCAAAACTAAAATTTTTCATGTTTATACCTTTATTTTTTTCTTTACTTATTGACGAGATAATACCTCATCTACAATACCATATTCTTTTGCTTCATCGGCAGTCATCCAAAAATCTCTATCGCAGTCTTTCTCTACTTGATTTATCTTTTTATTTGTATGATGAGCAATGACTTGATATAACTCTTGTTTTAATTTTTTAATTTCATTAATAGTAATGGCAATATCACTAGCTTGTCCTCCTATAGCTCCACTAGGTTGATGAAGCATAATCCTACTATGCCGCAATGCTGTACGTTTTCCTTTAGTTCCGCTACAAAGTAATATAGCACTCATAGATGCTGCCATACCAATACAAATCGTAGATACATCTGCAGATATATATTGCATAGTATCGTATACCCCAAATCCTGCATATACATTCCCACCTGGGCTATTAATATATAATTGAATATCACGCTTTTTTTCTGTACTATCCAAAAATAATAATTGTGCAATCACAATATTAGCGACATCATCACTAAGAGGGTAGCCCAAATAAATAATTCTATCCATCATTAATCTACTATACACATCCATAATGGCAACATTCATCGGTCTTTCTTCTATGATATTAGGTGTAAGATTTTTAATTTGATACTGATGAAAACTATCAAATACTTGTGGAGAAATACCCTTATGCTTTATAGCATAATTTTTAAACTCTTCAAACAAATTCATTTTATATCCTTATATTTTTTGTAGAGGACAAAGATACTCTAAAATAATGATTTTTCAAGTTTCAAATTCATCTACAATATCAATTCTATATAAGGTTAATTACATTTATGAATAGTTTTATAATTCCTATAAAATTAAAACCCTTCTATCTTGGTCCCGTATCGATGCCACCCTGGAGAAGATTGATAAATAGCTACTTGGGCTTGTGGTACTTTAATACGAAGTTCCAAAGAAGTATTCTCTAAAAAACTATTAGTTACTGCTGGAGGAAGTGTAGATTCTACTCTCAATTCCTTCAATCTAGAACAATTGTCAAAAGCCCCATATCCTATCCTAGTTACATTTTTAGGAATTGTTATTTTTGTTAAACTCTTACACTCTAAAAAAGCTTCATTCCCAATAGTAGTTAATGCTTGAGGAAGAATAATTTCTTTTATATTTGTACAATAAGCAAATAAATTATTACTAATTTTTTCAAGACTTATAGGAAGGTTAATCTTTTGCAAATTAATACATCCTTCAAAAGCTGATGCTTCTATAATAGAAATAGAAGAAGGAAGTTTTATATGACGTATATTTTCACAATGATAAAAAGTATTTTCCCCTATAACAACAACCGTAGAAGGTATTTCTACACTATCTATAAAATCCAACCATTCAAAAACACCTTGTTGTTCGCCATTTTTACCTTTATATGAAGATATTGCCATTATTGGTAAACCTTTATATCTAGTAGGAATTTTTATAATATTATCCTCTCCATTATATCCTGTAAGAACAGCTATTCCTTGATTATCAACCTTGAATACAAATATTTTTTTTTCCTTTTGAGCATAAAGTATTTGGAACATACTACAACAAATTAACATCAAAATAACTCTTTTCATAAACAATATATTTTATATGATACAAATGTACGATATTTATATTATATAAAAAGTTAAAATAAGAATTTTATAATTATTAAAAATACTTGGTAAAGTTATAACACCTCCATATTCAAGATTTTTTAGCCTTGATATACCTAGTAATATTGAGATAGTGCATCATTTTAAGCAATGCCTGACTTCTATGGCTAATTCGATTTTTTACTTCAAGATTCATCTGAGCAAGAGAAATATCATACCCTAAAGGTTTAAATATACTATCATATCCAAACCCATTATTTCCTATTTCTTGAGAAAGAATTTCACCCTTCAAAATTCCTTTAAAATAATGAATTTTATCTTGAAATATCAATGCAATCATAGTAATAAATCGAGCTTTTCTATGATTCTCTTCTTTCATATGGAATAAAACCTTTGCCCTATTTTCAGCATCAGAGGCATGCTCACCTGCATATCTTTTAGAATACACCCCAGGCAAATTCTCTAATGCTTCAATTTCCAATCCAGAATCATCGCCAAAAACAAACATATTATATTTTTCAAAAATAGTTTGTGCCTTAATTAACGCATTCTCTTTAAAAGTACTTCCTACTTCTGGAATATCTTCAAAAAAATGAATGTCAGATAAAGATAGTATTTGTATTTTCTGATTTGCGAAAAATATGGCTTCTTGTAATTTATGTTGATTATTGGTAGCAAAAATAAACTTCATCATATTATTTTCTTATTCCTCTCAAAAAAAGATTGAAAGATAATGATTCTCTTTCACACACTTGAATATTTATATATCTACTAATTCTTTTTTGCTAATGTAACTGCCCCCAATATAGCAATTAAGAATAAGATACTACTTATTTCAAAAGGTAATACAAAGTGTGTAAATAAAACTTTACCTAAATTTTGTACCAATCCTTCCTCTCCTATGTATGGATTAACTATCTTATTTTGAAGTTGATCCATCTTATGCAAGGCGGCAACTATAATTAATAAAATCATCATTCCAGAAATAGTTGCAGCAATAAGCATCCAAGGCTTATTATGAGGCTCTTCTTGCTTATTCAAATTCATCATCATAACAACAAATAAAAACAACACCATAATTGCCCCAGCATAAACAATAATATTTACTACCCCAATAAACTGAGCATTCATTAAAATATAATGACCTGATATACCAAAAAATACAACAATAAGAGCAAGAATACTATAAATAGGATGCTTGCTTAATACAACAATAAACGCTGCTAAAACTGTAATTGCCGATAATGTCCAAAACAAAATTTCACTAATATACATAAAAAAAATTATTTCTTGCTATATAATCCTAAAGCTTCTTGATATTTATGGGGTTCATGGACTTGATTTGGTATTAACAAATCTTCTTTGGTATAAATAAAACGCTCCCTTTTGTAATTAGCCGAAGGAACTGTCTCGCTGAGGTAAATAGCATCCTTAGGACAAGCTTCTTCACACAACCCACAAAAAATACAACGTAACATATTAATTTCATACCGTGCTGCATATTTCTCCTCCACATACAAATGCTCTTCTCCTGATTTTCTTTGAGCAGCTTCCATAGTAATAGCTTCCGCAGGACATGCCACCGCACATAATCCACACGCAGTACATTTTTCTCTACCTGATTCATCTCTATTCAGGATATGTAGTCCTCTATAAACCTTACTAAATTCTCTCTTCTGTTCAGGATATTGAATAGTAGCTCTCTTCCTAAAACAATGCTTCAAAGTAATAAACATTCCTTTAATAATAGCAAGAAAATATAATCTTTCTATCCAAGATAAAGGAGTATCTTTTACAACTCTTAAACGATTAGTCAATGCTTTCATTTATATATTAAATTTTTATTTTTTTAACCATAATAATATAATCCCAGTAATTAACATATTAATTAGTCCTAATGGTATTAAGCCTTTCCATCCCAAACGCATTAGTTGGTCAAATCTAAATCTTGGTAATGTCCACCTTACCCACATAAATACAAACATAAAGAACAAAGCTTTTGCAACCAACGAAAGAAATCCTAATATAGCTATTGTATTGGTACCCAATGTACTTGTAGATTCATCAAAAAAAGGAATATCATAACCTCCAAAATACAAAGTACTCATAATCATACTAGCAGTAAACATATTAATATATTCTGCAAACAAATAAAATCCTAATTTCATAGAAGAATATTCAGAATGATACCCTCCAATAAGTTCATTTTCAGCTTCTGCCAAATCAAAAGGAGCACGATTACACTCAGCAAAAGAACAAATCAGAAAAAGAATAAACCCTAAAGGTTGAATGAGTACATGCCAATTCCCTGCCTGTTGTTGCAAAACTATTTCTTTAAGGCTAAATGTACCTGTAGCCATAATTAAAGCTATAATAGCAAAACCCATGGCTAATTCATACGAAATCATTTGTGAGGCTACACGCAAAGCACTCATTCTAGAATATTTATTATTTGAAGCCCAGCCGCCTATCATCACAC
>JBOFDP010000059.1:0-7787 GCA_051647125.1 Chitinophagaceae bacterium
TACCTGCAAGTCCAGAGATTCATTAGCATTAAGGTTTAAATCTTTTTTAAATTGCGATGTATCTATATTCATAACCAAGCGATGTATGGGTTCACATTTAAAGGCTGAATCATATAGGTTAACCAATTCTACCAAGCTATATCTTGCAGGATGATTTATCTTTTGGTCTTTGGAAAGCGTAGATTTTATTTTTTCCCAAATAGCTTTAGCCGCAGCTAATGAATGATTCCCATCACCTATAGCATATAAAAATCCATTATTTTCTTGTAATAAGTTTTTTAATATTTTGACAACTTCTAAAAGTATTTTTTCCTGATTAATTTGATAGCCGGATATATGTCCACCATTCATCATTAAATCAAAATCATACAAACAATGCAATTGTTTATATGATTTTTCCAACATACTCATTAACATATCTTTCTTATCATTAATCAATACCATAATATGAGGTATCTCCATAATAGCATTTTCTCTAATAGCTATGCGCGTAGGCAATCTATCTACAATAGTATATTCAGTGGCACGTATCATAGAATTAGAACCCGAAGTATAGTCATATTGTTCTAGATCTAAAGCAACTACCAATCCTTTTCTTATACCTGTAGTGGTATGACGACGTACATAAATCAACGAATTGCTAATAGTTTGAAAAACATTGTTTTCTAAATAGGTTTGCATGGTAGTATTAATCTGTTGAACTGCATCCTTATCATTTTCTTCCAAATAGGCTTCTGGTAAAATAATATTAAAACTTGAAGGAGAATTTCCTATACCTAATTTTACTTCTTCCCAATAATTTTTATTTGCAGAATATTGATCACAAGCTATAACCGCAAATTTAGAATAGTCAATATCCTTATTAGGTAAAAGAATATTAGATAGTTGAATAGCTACTTCCGCAAAAGATTGTTGTATATGCATATATTTAAAATTCTATCACCCGACATCTTATAATACCTTCTATACCTTTTATTATCTCAATCGTAGCAGTAGCAAGTGGTTTACTTACATCTATTAAAGTATATGCATATATTCCTCTACTTTTATTAAGCATATTTTCTATATTCATACCATCACCAGCAAGTACTTTTGTAATCTGCCCTACCATATTAGTAACATTCTTATTAATAATTGCAAGACGAGCTACGGTAGCAGAATTTAAAGACATCTCACAAGTAGGAAAATTGACAGAGTTTTCCACATTGCCATATTCTAAATAATTTTTTAATTGCTTGGCAGCCATATCGGCACAATTTTCCTCTGACTCTGGAGTGGAAGCTCCCAAATGAGGAATAGCAATAATCCCTTTTTTGCCAAGTATCCTTTCGTTCGGAAAATCAGTAATATAATATTTTAATTTCCCTATTTCCAATGCTTGTAATACATCCCTATCATTAACCAAATTACCACGAGCAAAATTGAGTACAACAGCACCGTCTTTCATTAATTCTATAGCTGAAGATTTTATCATCCTCTTTGTTTGTTCTGTACTAGGAGTATGCATAGTAATATAATCAGATTGGGCAAGAACATGATTTATATTCTGAGTAAGTGATACAGCACGAGAAAGCTTCCAGGCTGCATCTACCGATATATAAGGGTCATAGCCTACAACATTCATTCCCAAACCATGATATGCCTGATTAGCAACCATCACACCTATAGCCCCAAGCCCAACTACACCCAAGGTTTTACCTTGCAATTCTGAACCTATAAATTTATTTTTCCCTTTTTCTGTCTGTTCTTCAATTTTTTCTGAACCTACTAAAGAAGAAGCCCATTGAATTGCGTCCATTACTTTTCTCCCTGAAAGAAGCAAAGCACACAATACTAATTCTTTCACGGCGTTAGCATTGGCACCTGGAGTATTGAAAACTACAATACCTTGGTCTGTACATTTCTCTATAGGAATATTATTTACCCCCACTCCAGCACGAGCTATTGCCAACAAAGAAGTAGGCAATGCCATGGTATGCATATTTGCAGAACGGACCAATATCCCTTCACTATTTTCAAAATCAGCAGAAATTTGATAATTGGTTTTATGTAAATGTTGATAAATAATATCAGAAATATTATTTAATATTTTTATGTGATACATCATAGTAATTAGTTTACTTCTCTTTCTCAAATTCTTTCATACACGCTATAAGTGCATTTACTCCTTCTATAGGCATAGCGTTGTATATAGATGCTCTACAACCTCCCACAGCACGATGCCCTTTCAAATTGACAAGTCCTCTACTTTCCGTTAGTTTCAAAAATTCATTTGTAAGTTGATCATTTTTCAGTACAAAGTTGACATTCATAATAGAACGGTCCTCTTTTTTAGCAAATGAAGTAAAAAATTGGGAGTTATCTATAAAATCATATAATAGTGTAGCTTTTTCCTCATTTACTTTCTGTATTTCTCTTACTCCACCCATTTCCTGTAGCCAGTCAAATACCAATCCCATTACATAGATAGTAAATGTAGCAGGCGTATTTGGCATAGATTGGTTTTTCATCATATGTTCAAATGATAATAATGGAGGTACTACAGCATCTAATTCTCTCAACATTCTTTTTTTTACTATTATTACACATACTCCTGCGGGTCCCATATTTTTTTGTGTCCCCGCATACATAAGCCCAAATTTATTAATATCATATTCTTTACCCAAAATAATAGAAGAGATATCTCCTACCAAAGGAATATTTCCAGTATCAGGCAATTGGTTATATTGTGTACCATAGATTGTATTATTTACAGTAATATGCAAATATTTAGAATTCCTGCGTATAATATTTTTGGTAATGTGAGGGATGTAAGTAAAATTTTTATCTTTACTTGAGACAATAGCTTTTGTATTACTACTCCACCGTTTCGCTTCTATAAATGCTTTAGAAGCAAACTCCCCTGTGATGACATAATCAATATTATCAGTTCTACTTGCCAGGTTCATCGCTATAGTAGAAAATTGTAAGCTAGCACCCCCATGAGCAAATAATACAGCATACTCATTAGAAATATTCATTAACTGCCGTAAAGTTTCTTCAGCATGGGAAATAATAGGTTCATACATTTTGGAACGATGACTCATCTCCATCACACTACAACCTGTATTTTTATAACTAAGTAAATCTTTTTGTATCTGTTCCAATACAGGAAATGGAAGCATTGAAGGTCCTGCAGAAAAATTAAATACGCGATTCATACATTGTTATATTTATTGTACCAAAAGTAATAAAAATTTATTAAAAATAAAAAATCTGCCTAAAAAAAGACAGATTTTAAATTTTTAACTAAATAAAAATTCCTACTTATTTAGTTTCATCAGCAGGAGCTTCTTGTACAGCGCTATCTTGTTTAACTACATCAGCTACAGGAGCTTCTGTTGCTGTACTGTCAACATGTGAAGTTGAAGATGCTGTATCGCTAGAACCACAAGCAACCATGAAAGCAGACACCGCTGCTACAAATAATACTTTTTTTAACATAACTTATTTAAATTTAATTTATTTAATAGTTAATACCTATAAAAACCAAAAGGTAACCCACCTATAAAAAAAATTTCCTTATGGGTTACTTAATACCTTATTTTTGTATTAATATATACACTAAAGTTGTGAAATATAATTTAGAGAAAGAGAAGGAATTAATTCGGCAATTTGTAGAGAATCATCATAAAGCCACCGAAACCATTTATAAAAATAGTTTCAATATGATTAAAATGATGATACTCCAGAGAGGAGGTAATAACAATGATGCTGAAGATGTATTTCAAGAAGCATTAATAGTTCTTTACCATCAGGCACAAAAAAAGCATTTTGAACTTACTAGTAGTATAAGTACTTATTTATATAGTGTAAGTAAAAAATTGTGGTTAAAAAAATTGAATAATAATTTATCTCTTTCTTTTGTAGAAGATGCTAATATTTTTGAAAAATATAGTTCAGAAATAATACATGAAAATGATGATGAACAAGAACTCTTATTAAAGAGAATGGAGAAAGCTATGGAACAATTAGGAGAACCTTGTAAAAGTTTACTGTATAATTTTTATATTAAAGATTGGAGTATGGAACGAATTGTACAAGAATTGGGATATCATAATAGAGATAGCGCTAAGACTCAAAAATATAAATGTTTAATGAGATTGAAAAAAAAATTTTTAAATGATGAAAAAGCAAATAAATAAACTAAAAGAAAAAATAGAGTTGTACTTTACTGATAATTTATCTATAATAGATAAAAACGCATTCGAGCAAGCATTACTAAAAATACCTAATGAGATGTTAGATAATGAAGAAAATTTACTCTTTATAAAATCTCTTTTAATATATAAACAACATAAACAATTAAAACATAAATATAAATCCATTGCACCTTACAAACAAAATCTTTGTAACCATATTCAATACCTTTGGTATAATCAAAAAATCACCATATCTATTGCAGCCTGCATAGGTTTTTTAATAGCCCTCATTACAGGTATTACTTACAATTTTTTTAGTGGCATAAAAGAAGAAGAAAAGATTAATTTACTTTCAAAAAAAATAGAACAAGTAGAATATTATCAAAAAAATAATATCTCCTCAGAAAATACAAATACCACCTCAGTACCTAATAGTGTTATTGCCAAATCATCAGGAACAGGGTTTTTAATAAACACAGGGTTAATACTTACTAGTTTACATACCTTGAAAAAAGCAGATTCTATTTTTATTGTAGATACTAAAGATGTATTTTACAAAGCTACGGTTATACTTAAGTTAGACTCTTTAGATGTAGCTGTATTAAAGATAGAAGATAAATCCTTTTTATCAAAATATAAACATATTCCTTACAATTTTAAATCTCAAGAGGAAGTGCTAGGAGAACACCTATTTTCTTTGGGATATCCTGGTACAAACCTAAATTATACAGAGGGGTTTATTGCTTCTACAGAAAATCATACCAATCAGCATACGTATAATTTATTTCTACCTGCCAACCCAGGAACTTCAGGAAGCCCTGTTATCAATAAACATGGAGAAGTAGTAGGCATAGTTGCAAGTAAAAAACAAAAAGTGGAAAATAGCGTATTGGCATATAAATCATCTGCCATTAGTAAAGAATTAAAGAAAAATAATATTATTCCTCATCAAAACAATATTATTAGAAGTATTAGTAAGAGGCAAAAGATTAATAAAGTTTCTAATTATGTATATCGTATCTATTGCTATTAAAGAAATACTATTGACGTTGTAACATCACCTCATAAGCAATCATCCCAAAAGAAACTGATACATTAAAAGAGTTAAAACCGCGCAAGATAGGTATTTTGAAATTGGCATCACTTTGTTTGAGCAGTGTGGGATGTATACCCTCTTGCTCGCTACCCATAATAACAGCACAAGGTTCTTTAAAATTTATATGCTGTATGGCTTGATCAGCATCCATTGTAGAGCTATACACCTTTATTCCATTTAATTTCAAGATTTTTATCACTTGTTCTAAATTTTCTCTACATAAAGGTATTAATTCTAATGCCCCGGCAGATACTTTAATAGCATCTTCTTGAATAGGAGGCATACCTTTTGGAGGAATAACAACAGTATGAAAACCACTTGCCCATGCAGTACGAGCAATAGCACCCACATTACGTACATCAGTAATAGTATCCAAAATGGAGAAAAGTGGGATTTCTCCCTTACAATAAATTTGGTCTATAATATCTTGAATACTATAAAAACGAATATTCGTGCTAAAAGCTACTACCCCTTGGTGATTTATGCGAGTAAAGGTATATAGTTTTTCCTGAGGTACAAGATAAAACGGTATTTTTTCTATTTTAGCAATAGAAATAATTTCTTTTATATCACCTCCTGTAGCATTTTTTTGTATATATATACGTTCTACATCCTCAGGTATAGAAGTAAGTTTTTCCAATAAAGGTTTCCGCCCTACTATTAAATGATTTTTTTTTACACCCCCCATATGTCCTATATCTTAAGAACTATATTTTAGCTTTTTAATCCAAATACTTGCTTTATGTTAAAAACTAAATCTAACTTTTCCCAAGTAAATAATTCTACCTTTATTTTTTTGGTCTTTCCATCATTAGATTTAAAAACTTTTTCTATAACTTGAGGTTTTTTCCCCATATGTCCATATGCAGCGGTTTCACTATAAATAGGATTACGCAATTTTAACTTCTGTTCTATGTAATAAGGACGTAAATCTATAATATCTTTTATTTTATTAGCAATTTTTTCATCATTTAAATTATATTTTGCAGTACCATAAGTATTAATATAAATACTAGTAGGGTGAGCCACTCCAATAGCATATGAAATTTGTACCAAAACTTCATCACATACTTTTGCCGCTACCAAATTTTTAGCAATATATCGAGCTATATAAGCAGCACTTCTATCTACTTTAGAAGGATCTTTTCCTGAAAAAGCTCCTCCTCCATGAGCACCTTTCCCTCCATAGGTGTCTACAATAATTTTCCTACCTGTAAGTCCTGTATCACCGTGTGGACCACCAATAACAAATTTGCCTGTAGGATTAATAAAATATTTTATCTTCTGTTCAAATAATTTTGTCCACTTAGGATATAATGCCCTTACTCTTGGCATAACGATATTTGTCATATCCTCAGCTATTTTTTTTAGCATTTTTTCATCTTTATCAAAATCATCATGCTGTGTAGAAATAACTATTGTGTCAATACGAACAGGAGTACCCTCTTGATACGCTAAAGTTACCTGACTTTTAGCATCTGGACGAAGATAGTTCATAAGTTTCCCCTCCTTTCTAATAGCCGATAATTCCATCAATATTTTATGAGCCATATCTAAAGATAAAGGCATATAGTCAGGAGTTTCATTACAAGCATAACCAAACATCATCCCTTGGTCTCCAGCTCCTTGATCTTCTTTTTTCTTTCTCTCTACCCCTTGATTAATATCAGGAGATTGTTCATGTATAGCGGAAAGTATACCACAGGAATGAGCATCAAACATATACTCACTTTTAGTATAGCCAATTCTTTGTATGACCTCACGAGTAATATTTTGTACATCAACATACGCTTTTGAACGTACCTCTCCTGCAACAATGACTTGTCCTGTTGTAACAATAGTTTCGCAAGCTACCTTAGAATCTTTGTCCCAAGCTAAAAAATTATCTAATATGGCATCAGAAATTTGGTCTGCAATTTTATCAGGATGTCCTTCCGAAACACTTTCAGATGTAAATAAATACTTCATAAAATTTTATTGAATTTTTGTATAAATTAAATGTAATCTTAATCGATGTGGATTTTTATTTTTACCCTTATAATTAGCTATTAAAACAGTACGCCCTCCTGCAACTAAAGTATTTGCATAAGCATAATTAACAAGGTGATCTTTGTAATTCAGCAATACAGGTGCATACATTCTATACGTAACAGATTTCCCATATTTGATTTCATTTTGTATAGTACGAGTAAGGTTTACTTTATATCCCATAAATTTACCTACAGAATCAATATATCCAGCCCCAAAATATGCATAATTAATCCCTGAGGAAGGAAAAAAATTATAGTTATTAATATAATTAAGATCAAAGAGCAAGGGAATATAGTTTCCTGTACTATTAGTATCTATATCTAAATAAATATAATTAGGAGGTACATTTTGATTCCCTGTAGGATTTAAATTATAATATGCAGGATCTACCTCAGCAAAAAGTATAGCTTGATTAACTATAATATTTTTAAAGTTGGGATTTTGTAATTCAGGAATTCTCAATAAGGTATATCCTCCTG
>JBOFDP010000060.1:0-6742 GCA_051647125.1 Chitinophagaceae bacterium
AAGTTCAGCCGCCACATAAAGAAAATGATTATCCCATAACATTTTAACACGAGTAGCATATTTCGGAGCCACAGAATATTCTTTACCTCGTATATCAACAAATAAATCACTCCAGGCAGCATGTTGCCATTGGGTATCATATATTTCTCCATCAATAATAATTGGGATTTGAGTTCTAAGACAAGTATATGTAGGTTGTGCCACTATTCCTGTTATACAAAAGGTCATTATGAAACAGCTAAATAATAATTTTTTTATCATCATTGTAGAATAATTTTTATTTTAGTACGAATATAACTAAATTTGTTATGATATACAAAATATAATCCCCAACAGTTTATGCATAAATATAAAATATTATTTTTTCTATTCCTTTTTTTAGGGTCTTTTCATGCTAAATCACAACCTCAATTTTGGACATGGATACATTACTCTGAGCAGAGAGATTGGAAATCATGGTTTGCCGAATTAAAAGATATTGGGATTACAGGCGTTTTAATGAATGCTAGCAAAGAAGGTTATGAAAAAATAATTCCCATAGCCGATTCTATGGGCATAGAAATACATGCTTGGTTATGGATTATGAATAATGGTAAAATAGCTGCCGAACATCCTGAATGGTTAGACTATAATCGTAATGGTATCTCCATAAAAGATAAGCGAGCATATGTGGATTATTATAAATTCTTAAATCCTGCTGCCAAAGGGGTAAAAGAAGCTATTATAAAATATATAGACACCATAGCAAGCATTAAAGGTATTAAAGGTATAAGTTTAGATTATTGTAGATATGTAGATGCCATACTTCCAACTTCATTATGGAAAAATTATAATGTCATACAAGATAAAATTTATCCCGAATGGGATTATGGTTATCACCCAGAAATGTTACAAGCTTTTATAAAAAAATATACCTATGATCCTCGCAATAAACAAGATTCTTCTATGGATGCAAAATGGTTACAATTTCGTATGGACAAGATAAATGATATAGTAATTTCATTAGAAAAATTATCCAAAAAACGTAAAATTGAAATTTCTGCCTCTCCATTTCCTACTCCAGAAATATCTATAAATATGGTTTACCAGGATTGGGGAAAATGGAAGTTGGATAGAACCTTTCCTATGATTTATAATGGATTTTATTATGGAGATTTAGATTGGATTGCATCTTGTATAAAAGATTGTCGCCGTGATATGTATCCTAAAACTAAATTGTACTTTGGGGTTTATGCTCCCGATTATAAATCATCTCCTTTTAGCATTATAGAATCTATACAAATAGCAATGGAAAATGGAGCTGAGGGAGTCGCTTTTTTTGATTTTGATACATTTACAAAAAAACAAAAATCTGATATTAAAGCTTATATAAGCCATTTGAAATAATTTTTATATACTTAATTTTAAAGATTTATAAAGAACACTTAGAAATATAACTTACTTTTGTTACAAGCTTTTTTCTTTATCATTTTAAATTTGTAAACTCATGAAACAAATTATTTTTAGTTTTTTATGCCTCTGTTTTACCCAAATAATTATGGCACAAATCCCAATTATAATTAATTTAGATAAACAATGGACCTTACATTGTGTAGGTTCTAATATGGAGGTTCTGCCTGCGAGCGTACCTGGTAATGTACATACTGACCTTATTAATAATCATAAAATTATCGACCCCTATTATCGTACTAATGAAAAAACATTACAATGGATTGATAAAAGAACATGGCTATACGAAACTTCTTTCGATGTAGATGACAAAGTATTAGAACAAGCCGTTATTCTTCTACAGTGTTTAGGCTTGGATACTTACTGTGATATTTATCTAAATGATACTTTAATAGCACACACTGATAACATGTTTCGCACTTATTCTTTTTCTATAAAACCTTACCTTAAAGAAAAAAATAACTCCTTAAAGCTATATTTTCATTCTCCTACTTTCAAAGCATTAAGTGCCATGAATGCCTATGGATTAAGATTACCCGCAGATAACGATCAATCTGTATTAGGCGGTATGGATAGTTTAAGGGTAAGCCCTTTTGTTAGAAAAGCTCCTTATCATTTTGGTTGGGATTGGGGACCTCGATTGGTAACCTCCGGCATTTGGAAACCTATACAAATTATAGCCTACAACAAAGCAAAAATCAACGATGTATTTTTTCAACAAAAAAAAGTTAATACGCAACAAGCCGATATACTAACACACCTATCCATTTACAGCATTGTAAACAAAAATGCCCTACTCAATATCACTGATAAAAAGACAGGTAAAGTTATTGCTCAAAAAAATATTACACTTAAAAAAGGAGATAATCAAATTTCTCTGCCATTTTCTGTATCTAAACCTCTCCTATGGTGGACTAATGGATTAGGCAAACAACATCTCTATACATGGGAGGTAAGCTTATCTACAAAGAATGATACCTATGACAAGGTAACAAAACGTATAGGGCTACGTAGTATAAAAATTATTCAGAAATATAGTGATGATTCTCAAGGTACTAGTTTTTATGTAGAACTCAATGGGATACCTACATTTATAAAAGGAGCTAATCATATCCCGAATGATGTATTTCTAAATCGTGTAACACCTAAAGTATATGATTGGGAAATTATAAAAACTGCTAAAGCTAGTAATATGAATATGCTCAGAGTATGGGGCGGCGGTATTTATGAAGACGATATTTTTTATACTCTTTGTGATGAAGCAGGTATTTTAGTATGGCAAGATTTTATTTTTGCTTGTAGTATGTATCCGGGTACCGAGAGTTTTTTAGAAAATATAAAAGCCGAAGCGATAGATAATATAAAGCGACTACGAAATCACCCCTCCTTGGCTATTTGGTGTGGCAATAATGAAATTGATATAGCCTGGCAACAATATGATGAAAAAGGAGGCTGGGGATGGAAAGAAAAATATACCACTGTACAGAGAGCTACTATTTGGAAAGCCTATAATGATATTTTCAAGACAATACTACCTCAAATCGTAAAACAATATGATAGTGGCACTTTTTATATGCATTCTTCCCCTATTGTTTCCACGCTAAATAAACACGCCTCCAATGAAAGTATTAAAGAAGGAGATATGCATTATTGGGATGTATGGCATGGTAAACAAAAACCTTTTAATGCCTTTAATGAAGTGGTAGGACGATTTATGAGTGAATATGGTTTTCAATCTTTCCCTGAATTAGTTACCGTACAAAAATATGCCTTGCCAGAAGATTATGATATAGAGTCTGAGGTAATGAAAGCTCATCAACGTAGTTTTATTGGCAATAAAGCTATAAAAAAATATATGGATTGGTATTATAAAACACCTAAAAATTTTGAACAATTCTTATATGTAGGTCAAGTATTGCAAGCGGAAGGTATAAAAACTGCTTTAGAAAGTCACCGTAGAAATATGCCTTATTGTATGGGAACTTTATATTGGCAAATTAATGACTGTTGGCCTGTAGCCTCGTGGTCAAGTACTGATTATTACAGACGTTGGAAAGCATTACAATATTTTACAAAAAAAGCATTTGAACCCATTATACTTTCCACCTACAAAGATAGCAACAGCATGTTTTTAACTTATGTTATTTCTGATAAATTAAAAAATATCCATCAAGTTATACTTACAAGTCGTATTATAGATTTTGAGGGGAAAGAAATTTTTATAAAAAAAAGTGTAGTAGATATACTCTCCAATACATCTACCTTAATTTCTAAGGACAATTTTAAAACTATTAATACACATAATAAGTTGCTCGTCAATACACTTACGAAAAAGGATAAAAAAATTGCAGAGAATATCTATTATTTTGATACTATAAAAAATATTCAGCTTCCAAAATCAAATATGAATATAGACATAAAACAAAAAAATGATACACTCTTTGAGATTCTTGTCAATAGCGATAAATTAGCTAAAAATCTCTATTTGCAAACCCATAAAATAGATGGATTTTTTAGTGATAATTTTTTTGATATCTTACCCCAAGAAAGCAAAATTTTACTATTTTCTACAAAAGAAAAAACCTCTATAGAGAACTTATTAAATGATATTTTTTATACTACAATTCTAGATAGCTATTAAACAAAACATTTATTTTATTACTCTTTAAATTTATTTTATATGAAGCACATTTCTCGCAGAAAATTTATTCAAGCAACCTCTCTATTTGGAACTTATACCAGTGTTTTTGGAATGGAAAAACTACTTAATAATGATATGCCTTTCTCTCAGATAGCTTATACTTCAATGCGTCCACCACTTGCTGAAAGAAAATTTGTAAGCCCTATAATAGATGAAGTTGTACAAAAAACAAAGAAAAAAATTAAGAATCCTAAACTTGCGTGGATGTTTGAAAATTGCTTTCCTAATACACTAGATACTACTGTCTTCTATAATGAAGATAATTGCATGCCAGATACCTTTGTTATTACTGGTGATATAGATGCTATGTGGCTAAGAGATAGTGCGGCACAGGTGTACCCTTATGTTGTGTATGCTGGACAGGATAAAAAATTAGATTTAATGTTGCAAGGTGTTATTAATAGACAAGCACAATCTATTATGCTAGATCCTTATGCAAATGCCTTTAATAAAACACCTAAAAAAAATGAATATACAGACTATACAGAGATGCAACCCGAAGTATTTGAACGAAAATGGGAATTAGATTCTCTGTGCTACCCTATTCGATTAGCACATCATTATTGGAAAACTACTAAGAATACAGCACCTTTTAATACGGAATGGTTAAAAGTTGCTAAACTAATCTATCAGACCATGATTACCCAACAACGTAAAAAGGGATTGGGAGATTATTCTTTTCAACGACTCACTACCTACTCCTCAGAAACACAATATGGTAGAGGTTATGGCAATCCTATAAATCCAGTGGGTTTAATCTGCTCTTCTTTCAGACCCTCGGATGATGCTACTATCTTTTTATTTCTTATTCCATCTAATTTATTTGCCATAAAATCATTAAGACAATTAGCTGAAATAGTATCTACTATTTATAAGGATAATGAATTTGCCAATCAATGTATAGCATTGGCTAATGAAGTAGAAAAAGCTGTTTATAAATATTCGGCCAATGAGGTGTATAATTTTGGGAAAATTATGGCTTTTGAAGTAGATGGGTTTGGTAGTCAATTATATATGGATGATGCCAATGTACCCAGTCTTTTAGCTTTGCCTTATTTGGGACTTCTCTCTGAAGAAGATATACTTTATAAAAATATACGCAATTTTGTATGGAGCAAAAGAAATCCTTACTTTTATGAAAATGATAAGTTTCAAGGTATCGGTAGTCCTCATGTAGGTAAAGATAATTATATTTGGCCTATGAGTATTATTATGAAAGCTTTTACAACCCATAATCCAGTTGAAATTAAGCATTGTTTAGATATGCTTATTAATAGTGATGGAAACACAGGATTTATGCATGAATCTTTTTTAATCTCTAACCCAAAAGAATTTACACGATCTTGGTTTGCATGGGCAAATACCTTATTTGGAGCATTGGTATTAAATGTATTAGAAAAACATAAATCTATACAGTTGTAAATTTAATTATTAAACCCTCTACAAATAAAGTATTTTATTATTTCAAATACAAAAAATATCAAATGAAAAAATTAGTTATAGGGATATTAAGTATCGGATTCATTTTTGCTATCTCTTGTAATGAAAAACACTTTATCAGTAATGCTCAGCAAAGAGCCATAGTACAAAAAGACTTTGAGAATAGACAACAGTTACTTAATAATAAAGACCTTTTTAAAGCCTCTTTTGATAAGAAATTGACCCAGGAACAACGAGAAGCCCTTCAGTTTTTATATGCCTATATGCCTTTAGGAGATATTACCGATTATTCTGGAGAATATTTTATAGAAAATATCAACTATGCGTTTAAAGCTCGTGAAGAAATGCCTTGGGGACAAAGTATTCCTGAACTTGAATTTCGCCATTTTGTATTACCTATTCGTGTAAATAATGAAAATATAGATAGTAGTCGCAAAGTTTTTTACGAAGCATTAAAAGATAGAGTAAAAAATCTTTCTTTACACGATGCCGTATTAGAAGTAAATCATTGGTGTCATGAGAAAGTAGTATACGCTCCTTCAGATTCACGTACAAGCTCTCCCCTCTCATCTATGAAAACAGCTTCAGGACGCTGTGGAGAAGAATCTACATTTACTGTAGCCGCTTTGCGTGCTGTAGGTATTCCTGCTCGACAAGTATATACTCCTCGTTGGGCTCATACAGATGATAACCATGCCTGGGTAGAGGCTTGGATAGATAATAAATGGTATTTTTTAGGTGCTTGTGAGCCAGAACCTGTATTAAATTTAGGTTGGTTTAATGCTCCCGCTTCAAGAGGAATGCTCATGCATACAAAAGTATTTGGGAGATATAAAGGCACTGAAGAAATTATGTATCAAACTCCTATCTATACTGAAATCAATGTTATAAATAACTATGCCCCTACTGCAAAATCAACTATAACTATATTGGATACTAACGGAAATTTTGTATCCGATGCAAAAGTAGAATTTAAAGTATATAACTATGCTGAATTTTATACTGTAGCTACAAAAAAATCTGACGCACAGGGTAAAACTTTTCTTACTGCAGGAAAAGGCGATATGTTAGTTTGGGCTTCCAAGAATGGAGCATTTGGTTTTTCAAAAATATCTTTTGGAAAAGAGGATAGCATTACTATAGAATTAAATA
>JBOFDP010000061.1:0-34023 GCA_051647125.1 Chitinophagaceae bacterium
CGCTCATTTTGGGTAATATCCATAAAGTAGGAAAGAGCATAAAAAATGAAAAAATATTATACACTGCAGAAATTTTTGCTTTGCGTATTTCATTATCAGACAAAGATCTCCTTAAAATAAAGTAAGCAAGATACCCTAATAACGCAATAGCTGCTCCCACTTGCTTAGGGTCATTATTCCAAGCATTTCCCCACATGACCTGAGCCCAAACCATTCCTGTTACTAATCCTAAAATACCTAACAACATGCCCATTTGTGCATACACTAAAACATAAATATCATATCTTAAATTATTATTAGAATTAAGATAACGTATAGCATTTACAATACTTAAGAAAAAAAATATCATCATACAAAACCACATGGGTACATGATAAAACATATTGCGAATAGTTTCACCATTACGAGTAAGAGGCATAGGATAAAAAACACCTACTAATAGTGTAAGTAATATCCACACAGAAACAAATACTTTAAAGAATAAGCTCATAAATTATATTTACTCAAAATTTATACAAAGGTAGTAGAATCTAAATGTTTATGAAATACAAATTTTTAACTTTATATTATATTCTTATTAAATAATCAATAAATTTGGGATTTTTATACAAAACCGTTACCTTTGCAAGCAACATAATTTGTTGAGTTTTTTTAATGTATAAAATATTGTTTGACATACTTATAAGTTCCATTTTATACGCCTCGGTGTTATCTCTAATAATGCCATCTTTTAAATCTCATTATGCTAAATATCCACTCTTTTCAAGTATTCTATTATATGTGTTATTGTTTATGCTTTCCACAGTTAGCATATTTTACCCAATCACCTTACACGAACAAATTACTTATACATGGATATGTCAAACATTAATGATCATTTATGGAGGTTATATAAGTATAAGATTATTATTTTTAGTAATTAGCTGGTGGAGACTTGTAAGTGAAAAAATTTATTTACCAAAAGAGTTAACCTATTTAGATTGTTATAAAAACTCTATTGCCAAAGATCTTGATATTAGAAAAAAAATTATTTTACATATTAATAAAACAGAAGGTTCTCCCTTTACTTGGGGTTGGCTAAAACCCCTTCTTTCATTTCCTCAGTTAGCAGTTAAAAAATTATCTCATCTACAAATAAAATCTTTATTACTTCATGAATTAATACATATTAAGAAAAAAGATTACTTGATAAGTATTGTTTTATACATAGTTGATAGCCTATTTTTTTTTAATCCCTTTGTGAAACGTTGGATTAAAGAAATTCGATTTTTGCAAGAAGTATGTTGTGATAAACAGGTAATAAAAAAATATAGTGTTAAAGAATATATTGCAGCACTTTTATTATTTACTAGAGATAATAGAAAAATTTCTTTTCTAAAAATATCTGCAAACTATGACTTATATAATAGAATAGTTTTAATGTTAGGATATCGGAAATTAAAATTTAATAAAAAAGTAAACTATAGTTCTTTTGTAAATTGTGCTTTCCTATTCTTATTAGTACATCATCATAACCTTTCTCCTATATCCTCTATTGTTAAGTACCAAACGATGAAAGCTGAAAAAAGAGAACTTCCCTTTGTTTTAATTAGTAAAATAAATGTATCTAACTCAAAAAAAACAACTTCTAATATTACACCTCCTATACATATCAAAAAGATTAAGTGTATAGATACACAAGCAATAATAGTAATGGGAAAAGGGTCAAAACCTTCTATAGAAGATGTTGATGCATCACAACAAAATTTATCCTCCAATGAGCAACATCAATACAATGATATCCATAGCATAAGCAATAAAAAATACCTTATTCCTGAGGATATAAATAGAGATAGCTTAATCAACTCTATAATATCAAAAGCAACACTTATACTGCTGTATTCTAAAGAAATAATTAAAAAGTATCCCTACATTAGTACCCTGTTAACAACTCAACAACTCAACAATATACAGCTTGATAATAAATCACAAGAATCAACTCTCTTACTTCAATATTTTATAAAATTAATGCATAAACAACTACAATTACATATAGAAGACTTTGATTGGCAAATGTTAAATATGAAAATAGATAATGAAGTAGTAAACATTATTTTAAAACAACCAGATTACCAATAATAAAAACTTTAATTTAGAGATGCAAAAATAATTTTATGCTTGTTATGAATAAAAAGAAAAGAAATAATAACAAGTATTTTTTCTGTATTATCCTATTAAATATGGTATTCTAAAATCCTCCTCATTATAGAATTAATAAACTAATAAAGTAATAATAATTTATGAAATCTAATTTTTTTGCAAAAATATTCCTACCAAAGGATAGTATATTCTTTGATTTATTTGATGAAGGTACAAAAAATATGTGTGCTATAGCAGCAAGGCTTATAGAATTGGTACACGAGCCTGATATAGAAAGACGAAAAGCTTTAAAAGAATTAATGCATAATATAGAACATGAAAATGATAGAGTAACCCACTCTATTTTTAAATCCTTGAGTAAAACATTTATAACTCCTTTTGACAGAGAAGATATTCATCATTTAACACTCGCATTAGACGATGTAGTTGATTTCATTTATACCTCCTCAAAAAATATTTTATTGTATAATGTAGATCCCACCAAAGACGAAACTATTCATAGAATGTCTGAATTAATACAAAGCTCTGTATTTCAACTACAAGAAGCTATCAAATATCTTAGGAATCGTAAAAATTATGATGCTATAGATAATGTACTAGTAGAAATCAATAGTATAGAAAATATGGCAGATACTATTTATGATAATGCTATTAATAAACTTTTCAATGAAGAGAAAAAAGATCCCGTCGAAATTATTAAAGCAAAAAATATTTATAATGTATTAGAACTCACTACAGACAAGTGTGAAGATGTATGCAACGTTATAGAAAGCATACTAATAAAATATGCTTAAACTATCAATATTAGACAAGTTATGCTTTATATATTAATTGCAGTAGTATTCTTTGCATTAGTTTTTGATTTAATTAATGGATTTCATGATGCCGCCAATTCAATTGCCACTATTGTATCTACTAGGGTTCTTACCCCAGTACAGGCAGTAATATGGGCAGCTATGTTTAATTTTTTAGCTTTTTGGATTTTTGACCTCAAAGTAGCAGATACAGTAGCTAAAACTGTGCATAGTGGAGAGATTGATTTATTAGTCGTATTGGCAGGAGTATTAGGAGGTATTATTTGGAATTTAATTACCTGGTGGCTAGGAATCCCCTCTAGTTCCTCTCATACATTGATGGGTGGTTTTGCAGGTGCTGCTGTAGCCCATACAGCAAGCTTTAGCGTAATCAATACAGGTGTTATTGAGAAAACTGTATTATTTATTTTTCTAGCACCTGTCATTGGAATGATTATAGGATTAATCATGGGAGTATTAATTACTTATATTTTCAAAAAAACAAATCCCTATAAAGCCGATAAATGGTTTAGAAGATTACAATTAGTATCTTCTGCCGCATTTAGTTTAGGTCATGGAGGTTCAGATTCTCAAAAAGTAATTGGTATTATTGCTGCCGCACTTATTGTATATCAAAAATACTGTGTAGCCAATGGCATAGAAGCACCATCACTTTTGAGTATACAAGAAGGACATCTTAATGATATTCCTCAGTGGATTCCTATTACTTGCTACATTACTATAGCTTTAGGTACTTTAATTGGAGGTTGGCGAATTGTAAAAACGATGGGTACAAAAATTACTAAAGTAACTCCTTTTGAAGGTGTAGCGGCAGAAAGTGCTGGAGCAATAACATTATATGGTGTTTCTCAAGGACTTGGAATACCTGTAAGTACTACACACACTATTTCAGGTTCAATTATGGGAACAGGCATGCTTAAACGTATTTCTGCTGTCAGGTGGGGAGTTACCCGACAAATGCTTATAGCTTGGATACTGACTATCCCCATGAGTGCTCTTATCGCTGCAATAGTCTATTATCTATTAAAAATATTTTTATAGTTATAACATGAATACAATATATAAATATCTATTTTTAGATTTTGATCGTACTTTTTGGGATGTAGATACTAATCAATCTAATGCTCAGAAAAATATATTTGATACTTTTAATTTACGTCAATATTTTGATAGCTTTGAAGCTTATTATAATACTTTTAGAGAAAAAAATGAGCAACTCTGGGAAGGATATAGAGATGGGAAAATATCTAGAGAATATCTTCGAAACTATCGTTTTGAATATCTTTTAGAAAAAGCCCATATTCCAAATAAAATAATGGCTTTGGAAATGAGTAACTATTATCTAAAAATCACTCCTAATTATAATCAACTACTTCCTTATAGCAAAGAAATTTTAGAATATCTTTTCCCAAAATATCCGATGTATTTACTTACTAATGGATTTAATGAAGTGCAGTTTGATAAAATAGAAAAAAGTGGGCTTACTTCTTATTTTCAAAAAGTAATTACCTCTGAGATGGCAGAAGCCAACAAACCAAGTCCACAGATTTTTAACTATGCCATTAAACAAACTAAAGTAGAAAAAGAAAAAACAATTATGATAGGAGATGATATTTCTAGCGATATATTGGGCTCTTTACAAATTAATATGGATTGTATTTTTCTTAATACACATAAAATTAAACACACTCAACAACCTACTTTTGAAATATATCACCTTAAAGAAATTGAACAAATTTTGTAGGTAATTTTTAGTCTATTGACCGCGTGTATCCTCAAAATCTCTTTTGAATTGAGTTGATTGGATAATGTAAAAAGGAAAAAGATTTTATATATCATAAAAAATTATACAAAGTTATATTTTAAACTTTAATTAATCCGTCTCCTTTATCAAAACATTTAGCTATTGTAAATAAATATCTTTATTTTTGACATTCTAAAACTATAGAGATATGTATAGAACCTTTACATGTGGAGAATTACGAATATCAGACGTTAATAAGCAAGTTATTTTAGCAGGATGGATACAAGCAATTAGAAATTTTGGAAGTATCACTTTTGTGGATTTAAGAGATCTATACGGAGTTACACAATTGTCGTTTAAAGAGGATCTCAATGATTTGTTTCAATCTCAACATATAGGTAGAGAGTTTGTACTTCAAGCAGAAGGCAAGGTGATAGAAAGAAGTAATAAAAATATACAAATTACAACTGGAGAAATAGAAATTGAAGTACTCAAATTTATTGTTCTCAATCCATCTGCAACACCTCCTTTTACTATTCAGGAAGATACTGACGGAGGAAATGAACTACGTATGAAATTTAGGTTTTTAGATTTACGTCGTCCCTCTTTACAGCAAAATATGACCCTTCGACACCAAGTAGGAAAGGCAACAAGAGAGTATCTCAATACACATGAATTTTTGGATATAGAAACTCCCTTTTTAATAAAAAGTACACCTGAAGGAGCAAGGGATTTTGTGGTGCCTTCTCGAATGAATGAAGGAGAATTTTATGCTCTTCCTCAAAGTCCTCAAACCTTTAAGCAATTACTTATGGTAAGTGGATTCGATAGGTATTATCAAATAGTACGCTGTTTTAGAGATGAAGATTTAAGAGCAGATCGTCAACCAGAGTTTACACAAATAGATTGTGAAATGAGTTTTGTTAAACAAAATGATGTGTTAAATATGTTTGAAGGGTTGATAAAACATATTTTTAAAGCAGTAAAAAATATATCTTTCCCCGATGCTCTTCCTCGTATATCCTATAAAGATGCCTTATTTTATTATGGAAATGATAAACCTGATATTCGGTTTGATATGAAAATAAAAAACCTAAAAGTAAAAAACTCTATTCATTGTAACATCTTAGAGAATATTTCCTTTAAAGTATTTAATGAAGCAGAAACTATATTGGCTATCGTTGTTCCTAATGGTGCTAACTATTCCCGTAAACAAATAGACCATCTCACTGAATTTGTAAAGCAATCGCAACTTGGCATGCAAGGACTTGCCTATATTAAAATAGAAAATAACCTTTGTAAAAGTAGTTTTGATAAATTTTTTGATAACTCTCAACTCCATCAAATACAGATTTTTTGTAAGGCAAAAGGTAATGATTTAATTCTTCTTTTAGCGGGTGGTGAAAAAAAAGTGAGGAAGGCTATGTCTGAACTAAGACTTAAAGTAGGTTCTGATTTAGGATTACGAAAACAAGATCATTTTCAATTACTTTGGGTAATCGACTTTCCTCTATTCGAATATGATGAAGAAAATGATCTTTATACGGCTATGCATCACCCTTTTACCTCTCCAAGACCAGATGAAATATATAAATTAGACAACAAAAACCTTTTTGGAACAATTACTGCACAAGCTTATGATATGGTTTTGAATGGAACTGAAATAGGAGGAGGATCTATTCGTATTCATGAACGGCAGGTACAAGAAAAAATGTTTAAGGCATTGGGACTTACAGAAACAGAAGCTACAGAAAAGTTTGGATTTCTTCTTAGTGCTTTCGAATATGGAGCGCCTCCTCATGGTGGTATAGCCTTTGGCTTTGATAGAATATGTGCATTACTTGGAGGTTCTGATAGTATAAGGGATTTTATAGCATTCCCTAAAAATAATACTGGTCAAGATATGATGCTTAATTCTCCTTCTATGCTCGAGGAAAAACAATTACAAGAACTCTTTATAAAAGTAGTAACTCCATAATGCCTTTTTCTGCTTAACTTTTATGCTTATGTCTTATAGAAACTATCTATTTTTTATTGCTGTATATTTATATTTTAGCATACCTTGTACGTGTCAAACAAGCTCTACGCATGAGATAGAAATACAAGAATTAGACAGGGAAATTATGAGCTTAAAAAATGATCTTAATATAAGGAACAAAATTATTTTTGGTCTTAAACAAGATAATGCCTACCTGAGGAAAAGAATTAATTTTTTAGAACTTGCTACCAATAAAGATCACCCAGAAGGAAAAACAATTTCTCATTTTGCAAACAACTATAATTTTAAGATAGTGAGTTGCTTTGGTGACAGACTTTATCAAACTGTAACTATTAATTTCTTAATCTGTAATAGAGTAGGAAAAAATCAGCTCCTAACCCTTGATTGTGGTAAAACTAAAAGCGTTGCATATGATGATACGGGAAGTGCTTACAGTATAAAATATGCCATAATAGGAAACAAAGAAAAGGATGATAACAAAGGCGATTCACTTATTGTAAATATGCCATATAATGCTTATATAAAAGGTGCTGTAGTTTTTAGAGCTGTATTGGGAGGAACTCAATTTAAACTTTTACGCCTTGCATTTAGTACCGAAAATGAAGACAGTACAAAAAAAATAACAGGATTAGAAGAAATAAGAAATCTAAAAATAAAGTGGGAATAAAAAAGGTTCTACGCTTTGGTATATTAGAATACATCCTTATTTTAAAACAGTAAATTATCTTCTTTTAAATAACAAAATTTATGGAAATAAAAAATAGAAGTGCTTATTATGATTTTTTTATTGATGATAAGTATATTGCAGGAATTGTATTAATGGGATCAGAGGTAAAGTCTATCCGACTAGGCAAGGTTTCTTTTACCGATAGTTTTTGTTTTTTAAACAAGGGTGAAATATTTGTAAAAAATATACATATCTCTCCCTTTAAGCAAGCCACCATTTATGCCCATGATCCAATGAGAGCAAGAAAACTCTTATTAAATACAAAAGAGATTCTTAAAATACAACAACGCTTTAAAGAAAAAGGATATACATTAGTTCCTCTACGAATTTTTTTTAATAATAAAAATAAAGCCAAGCTTGAAATAGGATTAGCAAGAGGGAAAAAACAATACGACAAACGAGAAACTATAAAAAAACGAGATCATGAGAGACTAATAAAAAAGTTTTTATAATCCCTGTTCTACAATAATATTAATGAAAAAAAGAAGCCTAAAAACTCCAAAATCTATTTTTAAAGGTGCTCCATTTTTACATATTCTCTTGCCCTTTATTTTAGGTATAGTAGCATATGATTATACCCAAGTATCTTTTTCTTTTTTTTTCATTTTATCAACTATCCTTGCTCTCTTTTCCTGGAATATCCTATTGCTTTTTTTTAGAAAAAAAATACTTTGGTTTACACTTCTATCAAAAATATTTTTAATCCTCTTAATAGGATTTACGAGTATTTTTATTTGTTGGGAAAAGGATATTAGAAACAATGCTAATTTTATAGGAAATAAATCTATAGATAGTATCCGTATTTGGAAAGGACAAATTACAGAAAAACCCATAGAAAAAGCAAATACCTTTTTAGTACCTATAGAAATTCAATCTATAAAGATTCACAATCATATAGAACCTGCTACAGGAAAAATTGTAGCCTATATCAAAAAAGAAAATTTTGATACTTCTCTTAAAATAGGACAAACTATTTTTTCAAATAGTACATTAAATTTTATTAAAAATTTAAGAAACCCTGGCGAATTTAATTATCAGCAATATATTAATAGAAAAAATATTTTTTACCAAACTTATATCACTGATAATTTTAAGAAAGGAGAATATCAAGCCCCTTGGTTTTTTATTCGTTATATAGAAAATGTACAACAATATGTATTAGCTATATTGGATAAATATTTTCCTCAGAAATCAGTAAATGGTATAGCCAAAGCATTGGTTATTGGATATAGGCAAGATTTAGATCCTGAGGTATATCAACAATATGTAAATATGGGTGTAGTGCATGTAATCGCTATTTCTGGATTGCATGTAGGTATTATCAGTTACATTATAGGTTTAATATTATTTACTTTGTACAAACATAAAAAATCTAAACTTATAGCATTATTTATTCACCTTTTCATACTTTTTGGATTTTGTTTCTTAGCAGGGAAATCTCCCTCTATTTTAAGAGCTTGTTTGTGCTTTTCTATTTTAGCAATTGGACAACACCTATTTCATCCAATACGTAACCCCTTCCAATCCTTAGCCTTATCCGCATTTATCATTTTATGTATAGATCCTATGTGTCTTTTTCAATTAGGGTTTATATTATCTTATGGTGCTTTGGTAGGTTTATTTTTAATAGCAAAATATATTAAAAATTGGATATATCCAAAATCTTGGTTCTATAAAAAAGTAACAGAAATATTTTCAGCAACCTTAGCTGCTCAAATTTTTGTACTCCCTATTAGTTTATATTTATTTCATCAATTTTCAATATACTTTATCCTCAGTAATTTATTAATTATACCCTTATCCTCAGTAGTGCTTATTGGTATTATAATCCTATTATCTCTAAGTTGGATACCGATTATCCCCATTTTTATTTCATGGATAGTTACAATAGAAATACAGGCTATGAATTTTATTATAAACCAAACATCAAAGCTACCATATTCCTTATTTACTGATATTCCCATTACAGGAATACAAACTATTCTTTTATATATAATAGCCCTACTTTTAGTACTTTGGATACAACAACAAAAAAGGAAATTTGGGTTATATATCGCAAGTATCTTTTTCGTTTATTTTACCATCCAGTTAATAGAAAATATACACCATAATAAACAAAATACTTTGATAGTATTGAACACCCCAAAACAAACCAATCTGGCGCTTATTAATGGTAGAAACACAATTATTTATACCTCCTCAACAGATACTCTAAAACTTTACAAGCAATATATTCAAAACCTATCATATTATTATTGGATAAAAAATATTCAATATCACTTTTTAGATACAGCAAATACCACAATTTATCTGCACACAAAGAAATTTTATATCCTCAATAATAATTTTATAGATACTTTTTCAACAAATGCCCAGTATTATTTTATTTTCTCTAATACCTATCACAAAATATATAATCTAAAACAAGATACACTTTCTCATTATATCGTATCACAATCCAAAACTGAAACAATTTTATCTCCCTATAAAACTCATATTTTCAATACTATGAAACAAGGAGCATGGATAGAAGATATAAAATAATCCTACTATTCTCATTTCTCGTATACTACACTTTTTAGTAAAATTATTTTTAATATAAAAAAATCTTTTATTTTATATATTTTTGTGAGTTATAAACAAAGATCTTTTATGTTACACAATAAAAAGTATAATAAAATCAATAATTTAACAGGATGGATAGTCTTCCTAATAGCAGCTACTACATACATCCTTACAATGGAAAAAGCAGGCAGTCTTTGGGATTGTGGTGAATTTGCATCGGCAGCCTATCATTTAGGAAATGCCCACCCTCCAGGCAACCCCTTTTTTATTTTATTGGGACGTACATTTGCTATCCTATTCGGTAGTTTTATGCCAGTCATTCAAGCTATCAACCTAATGAGTGCTATGGCAAGTGCTTTTACTATTTTATTTTTATTTTGGACAATTACCTACTTCACAAAAAGATTATTAGTAAAAGAAAATGCTTTAGAGTTAACGCCTCAAACTACTTTACAAATTATGTCAGCAGGCATTATTGGGGCCTTAGCCTATACGTTTAGTGATACTTTCTGGTATAGTGCCGTAGAAGCCGAAGTATATGCCTTATCTTCTTTCTTTACCGCTCTTACTTTTTGGGCTATGACCAAATGGGATCTTGCCACTTTGCATAATGACAAAAGAGCTGATAAGTGGATTATTGTTATAGCCTTTACTTTAGGATTAGCAGTAGGAGTACATTTATTAAATTTACTCACCATCCCAGCTATGGTCATGGTATACTATTTTAGAAAATATACCCCCTCAAGAAAAGGAATAATTATAGCTCTTCTTATTGGTTGTATAATTACAGGACTAGTACAAAAAGGCGCCATACAATGGTCAGTGCAGTTAATGGCATATTTTGATATTTGGTTTGTAAATAGCTTAAATCTTCCCTTTTACAGTGGTATGATTTTTTGTACTTTACTATATATTATGATATGTATTTTCTTATTGCGTGTAGCTAGAAAAAAAAGATCTTCCATGTTACGCTTAGGTGTTTGGTGTTTTATTTTTATGATGTTTGGATATTCTGCCTATGTTACTACTGTTATTAGAGCCAATGCAATGCCTTATGTAAATATGTATGCTGTCAATAACCCTGCTACTTTAGTGAATTACTTAAATAGAGAGCAATATGGGGATTTCCCTCTAATGTATGGTCCTATTTTTTCTTCTAAACCTATTGATAGCAAATCTAAAGGCAAAACCTATACCAAATGGAAAGATAAATATATAATAGAACAAGAAAAATTTGAATATGTATTTGCTCCTGAAGATCAAATGTTTTTACCTCGTATCTGGGATTATACTAATTCTCAAGACCATATTGCTCACTATCGCATGTGGTTAAATTTAGATGAAAATGAAACCCCCACCTATTTAGATAATATAAAATGGTTTTTAGCTTATCAATGGAATTGGATGTATTGGAGATATTTTATGTGGAACTTTGCAGGAAAGCAAAATGATGTACAAAATGTAGATGGTAATATTATGCACGGCAATTGGATTTCTGGGATTCCATTTATAGACCATCTTCGTTTAGGCGACCAAAGTACTTTACCAGAATCTCTAAAAAAAAATAATAAAGCTTATAATAGACTCTATTTTTTACCTCTTCTATTAGGAATCTTAGGGCTTCTAATTCAATTTAAAAGAAAGAAAAATGATTTTATCGTTACCTTTTTATTTTTCTTCTTTACAGGTATCGCCATTATTTTATACCTGAATCAACCAGGTAATCAACCTAGAGAAAGAGACTATGCTTTTGCTGGTTCTTTTTATGTTTTTGCTATTTGGATAGGAGTAGGAGTAGTTCAAATACAAGAATGGTTTAGAAGAATAATACAATCTACAAGTACTGCTAATATTGTAGGAGCTGTATTTTGTTTAATAGCGGTACCTACACTTATGGCTCAGCAAGAATGGGACGATCATGATAGAGGAAATAAAACATTAACCCTAGATTTAGGTACCAATTACTTGGAAAGCTGCCCCCCTAATGCACTTTTAATTACTTATGGAGACAACGACACCTACCCTTTATGGTATACTCAGGAGGTAGAAGGAAAACGTCGTGATGTAAGGGCTATCAATAGCAGTTTATTGGGAGCAAGTTGGTATATCAATCAGTTAAATTATAAAGTTAATGATAGTGAACCATTCAAATTAGCTTTTTCTTTAGATAATATTGTAGGTAGTCAAAATGATATAGTATATATTAATCCTTACCCAGAGTTTAATCCAAATGAATACTATGATTTGAATTTGATTTTAAAATCTGTGATTGATGATAAAAATCCAAAATTTGCAGCAGAAATGTCTGACGGTAGTATTGTCACAGTATTACCTACACGTAAATTTTATATTTTAGTGAATAAAGATCTTGCTATAAAAAATAAATCTATCCACCCCTCTGAAACTATAGTAGATACTATATTTTTAGAAATTCCAAAAGAAAAAAGATACATTTACAAAAATGATTTAGCTATTTTAGGTATCATCGCAGTTAATGATTGGAGTAGACCTATTACTTTCACAAGTCCTGAATTTATCAATACTTATAAGTTAGATCCTTACGCTAGAAAAAATGGTATGGTTACAGAACTTTTACCTGTAAAAGATCCTTCTGGATATAATACCCAATGGACTACTGATATAATTAATAATAAAATGAGTTTCACCTCCTCAAAAAATCAAAATATATACTATGATGAAGAAAATAGAAGGCACTTAGTAAGTATGCGAATGATGTTTTTAGAATTAGCAAGTACTTATTTACAAGAGGGGAAGACATCAGAAGCTTTAGCTACTATTAAACAATCTTTAGAGGTTATTCCTGAAACTGCACTTCCCTTTGCTTCTTCTGATAGAAGTATGTATCAAACATACATAGGCATTAATATGATAAATGTTGTAATGGCTTGTGGTGACACCATTTTAGCGAATCACCTACAACAAAGAATAAGTAAAGAATTACAACAAGGAAAAAAATTCTTTAATAAAAATCAAAATCGTTTAAGCGGTACATTACAATACATGAAACAAACCTACGAAAGATTTACTACAGTTGGAGACTAAAAAACATCCTTTATATATGATAAACAACAGAGCTAAAAAACTCTCTTGTTTATCATATGTAGTATAAATCTTTTAAAAAGATTAATTTTGTAAATATTTTTTTGATATTATGTTTAAAATCCAAATTCCTATTGTCGTCAAAAATTTATTAATTATAAATTTTTTATGTTTCTTTGGGCAACTAACTTTTAAAGAAAGTCACATACCTGGCTATGATTTATTAACCTATTATTGTGGGCTATATCCTTTTTATTCTCCATTATTTCATTTTTATCAACTATTTACTCATGCTTTTCTACATGCTAATTTTACACATCTCTTTTTTAATATGTTAGGATTATTCATGTTTGGCAGTTTGATAGAAAGGGTAATAGGAGCTCAACGATTTTTATTCTTTTATTTTGCTTGTGTCTTAGGAGGTGCCTTATTACATTTATCTGTAGATTATATACAAAATGAAACCCCTACCTCATTAGATTTCATTCGAGTTGCTATAGGAGCAAGTGGGGGTGTTTCTGGATTAGCAATTGCTTATGCTTTTTTATTCCCAAATTCACTTATCTTGTTTTGGTTTATTCCAATGAAAGCGAAATATTTTGGTATCATATTCTTCTTATCAGAATTTATTTTTGCTGTAGGTGTAAACAATGGTATTGCTAATTGGGCTCACTTAGGAGGAGGAATTATAGGATTAATATACGCATTGATGTTAAGAAAAAAAATGAAAAATGGTAATTTCTATACTTAAAGAAAGAAACTTTTGATAAAATTTATTTTTAGAATAGTAGGATTTGTTATAGGATTACTTTATTTAAGTATCTTACTATCAGTTTATATTTCTCCAAATTTTCTATCCTTCGCTTCTTCTTATGCAATGCTTTTTCCATTAGCATTAATACTTATGTTATTGCTTATTATTAGTGGTTTTTTCTTCAATTGGAAAACTTCTATCTTACTGATTCTCATTACTTTAATAGGCTATAAAAATATAAAAAATTTTATAGCTTTAAATTTTGAGAATCGACATTTTAAGGTCGAAAAAAAACCACAAAGTATTCGTATTCTACAATGGAATGTAGGTACTTTCGCAGATTTTAGAGAAACGAAAAAAATTTCAGCAGAAAAAGAACGAATAGGTATTTTAGAATACCTTAATCCTGACATCATATGCTTAGAAGAAGTTTTTATTTCAGATAAAAGTAATATTATTAAAAAAATTTCAAAAACCTTAAATTATCCTTATCTATTTATTCCAAATAATAATTTTGCTAGCAATTCTGTATATTATGGTACTGTTATCCTTTCTCGGTATCCTATTCTTTCAAAACGTATTTATCCATACTCTATAGGATCCATATTTGATAATATTCTAAATGCAGATATAGAAACTCCAAAAGGGAATTTTTCTATATTTACCACACACCTACAATCTAACCAATTTACAGAGGAGGAACTAGAAATGATAAATAATCTTACCACTGCTCCAGAACAATTAATGAATGAAGAAAAACACAAATTATTAAAGAAAATCAATAAGCATAGTAATACACGTAGTTATCAAATTCAAGAACTTCAGCAACACATACTGCTCTCCTCTGCTTATCCATATTTATTATGCATTGATATGAATGAAATACCTACCTCTTACAACTATTTTTCTTTTGATAAAACTGCTTTTAAAGATGCTTTTCTAGAAAGTGGTTTTGGAATAGGACGTACTTATCGATTTGTAGCCCCTTTCTTAAGATTAGATTATATATTCACAGCTCCCAATATAAAAGTTCATCAATTTGCTATTTTTTATACTACGCTCTCTGATCACTACCCTATTCTTGCAGATATAGAACTGATAGAATAAACCTGTAATTGTCTTATCCTATTACTTTTGTTATTAATCTCAATATTAATATGAGGAGTTTTTTTTAATAATGAATCTATAACTTGGGGCCATTCTATAAAACAATAATCATTACTTAGTAATATATCCTCAATACCAATATTTAAAACATCTTCAAAATGCTTAAGTCTATACAAATCAAGATGATAAATTGGGCTATAAGACGTATTATATATTTGAATAATAGAAAAACTGGGACTATTTACAATATCTTTTACTTCTAAATATCTAGAAATACTTTTTATTAAAGTGGTTTTACCACTCCCTAAATCACCTCTAAATGTCCATATCTTATATGATTTAAATTTTTCATATAATAGCTGAGCCATTTTATCTATTTCACTTAACGAGTATTCTCTTTCTAAAAGCATTGTGATTATTTTATCTTAAAAGTAGCTATAATCTCATTTTGAATTTTTTCGTAATAAGCAAACTGATTAATAGTAGAAGAACAAGTTACTATATAGGCTTTTTTCTCTCTAATTGTATAATATTGTGCCCATTTCAGAAAATATTGATTTTGAATACCTGTAAAAATTAATTTATGAAAAATAATATCATTTATTACAATTGGTTTACTCTCCAATATTGAACTATTCTTTATCAATGTAATAATTTGTTTTTCAGAAAGTTTCACAAATTGTTCCAAATTTTCTATAGAAGATCCTTTTAAGTCCTGAATTAGCAAATTAATATTTGTTCTAAATAAATCTTTATTTTCCACAGGAAAAAATAATACAAATGAAGACTGCATCATAGGATACATATCCAATTCTATACTATCTGGATAACAAATACTATATTGCACATGATTAATACATTTCCAATCTGTAGATATAGTTTGTGAGAATGATACTGAAACCATAAAATAGAAAAATAAAAAATATTTTATATTCATATTCAATTTTTTAATTTCCAAAATAGTGTTTTCTTCGAATTACTCTATCTCTTAGTCTGATAATTATAAAAATAACAGGTATTATCAAAATTGATAATACCTGTTATTTGATCTTTATCTAAGAAAAACTTATTTCTTTGATTTCATTAGTTGATTGACCAATTTTTCTAATTTTTGAATACGTACTCCTTGTTCCTCTATTTGCTTTTGAAGACTAGCATTTTTAGCTTTTTCTTCATCCACTTTATTTGATAATTCTTGTGTAGCTTTTATCAAATAAAAGGGAAATAAAGAACTACGTAATGTTAGATTACCAGATTGTTGATCAAATTCTACCGCATCAGGAAATACTTCTTGAATATTCTGAGCAATTACCCCAATAGGTACGTGAGGACCCATCTTTCTATCTTTCCAATCATACTCTACTACTTTAATAGCATTAATTCCGTTTAATGCACTTGGTCCATCGTATACTTTGATATTTTCTTTTAATCGTTGATCACTGACGGTAATAAGTCCCCAATTAGTAGATATACCATAGCCACTAAAACCTCCTGAAGGATTCATCAATTTAACAGCTTTGGTAATTACTGTATCCGTATAAGCATTACCATTTACATGTAATCTATAAATAGGATTTGTTGTACCTATACCCATTTTACCTGCTGTATCTGTTGGATTATAGATAAAATGACCTTTAACAGCATTAAATATTAAAGTATCATTTCCCATTGTTACAGTTCTGTTGCTAGTTAATGTTCCATCTGCATTATATATGTTACTATTCAAGCTAGATGGACTTATTCTTTTTAAACTATCTGTTTCGGGATCTACTACAACAATACTATCTGTTATTTTACCAGATACTCTAATTTTCAATTTCCCTATAGTTACTGTATCAAAATGTGCAGTGTTAGCAAATAATGTATCTATTCTTGCTATTTCACTATATAATGTATCTATTCTTGCAGTATGACTAAAAATACTATCTGTTTGTAATAATTTATTATATATGGTATCTAATTGACTTAATATACTAAAGATACTATCTGTCTGAATTACCTTATTATATATCGTATCTATGTTACTAATAGTAATAGTATCCTTTAAAGCATTGCCTAATTTTATCCAACTAGGTTCTGTATTAGTTCCATAGTTCACATAGAAACCCGTATCCCTTGTATCCAAAACGAAAACAGATAATCCTGTTGCAGGTCCAGGAACTTTCATTTCATCTCGTTGCTTGATAGTCATCCTAGGAAATAGAAAACCTTTTGCCGTATCTTCTAAGGATAAAATTGCAGATGAATCTGCTGCAGTAATTCGAGTAGCATTTAGACCCATCTTTACCTGAGCTTGAGATACATTCATAAACATTAAGGTCATAATCAAAAGACCTAATAAAAACAAACCTCTTGTTTTTTTCTTAATCGAGTACATAAGTAATATTATAATTTAAAGTATTTAAAATAATTTTTAGGCAAAGTTACTATTTATTTTTTATTTTTTATTTTTTTTAATTTAATAAATTTATAAATGCACCTAATCTTATTGTAGCATTGGGATTTGGATAGTTCTGAATATAAATTGTATTATGCATAAAATTTAAATTTTTGTTAAATAATGTATTCAAATTTTCTACTCTTAAATAAAATCTAACACCCCGTATATTAGCATGTATAAAAATATTAACATCCGGAAAAATAAATGTTTTCGCATTGTTGGCATACACAAATTGTCCTAAAACAGGAGAATAATCCGTAATAGAATAGGGCAATACAAAACGGGTTTCTATACCTGCTGCCAATATAAATTTTTTAAAAAATACATTTTCTACAGCTATACGTTGTATGGTGTAAAATATAGGTAAATTTACGGGAGTTCCTTTTGAAACATAGTGAAATCCTATATGAGAATATTCTGCTAACCATGGTAAGATTTGAAATTTTTTATACAATTCTACTTGAGTTACAGAAAACATAGGATTATGTTGAGTAGCTTGGCGTTGATTATAAAAATAAAAATAATTTGCTACCAACCATTGATGAACACTAAGCTTCATATTCCAAGGTAAATATTCAAGAGATGTGTATAAATGAGTTGTATTTTCCTTTTTCCAATTATTAGAAATTGTATCTAAATAAAAATTACTCCTATCTTGTAAAGAAAACATAGCCGTTCTATTAAAATGCTCTATGCCTATATTCAGTAAAAATTTATTACTAAAAAATTTATGCTGTACACTTCCTTGTAAATAATAATTTCCTATATTCCAACCGTATAAATAAATATGTGCATTAGCCTGTAATACCCATTTTTTATTCTTAGTAACATCCATATATTCACCAAAAACATACAAATCATTTTTTCTAATCTCATTAAAATAATCAAATCCTACCCCCGTACGAATATAATGCTGAATATTTCCAAATTGAGGAAATACAGAAATCGCTAATTGATTCACATACTGCTCTATTCTATCGCTAATATTAATAGTATTAGGATTGGCATCTAAAAAAGAATTCCAAATAGAGTTATATCCATTATTCCCTCTATTTGTAGATACCATATTATCTAAATAAGTATGTATGTATACATTACGCTCAAAAATATGATCTACTTTAAAGCGAGATTGAAAAATTCTAAATCTTGTGGTATACAAATTATATATACTATCTATCCTTTGAGTAGAATCTATAATAAATAAAGAGTCTCTAATCATCCTATTTTGGCACTCTTCTGTAGAATCAAGTAGGGTTAAAGAATCCTTAAAAAAAGGGATAGAGTCTAAACTACGGAAAGTATCTTGAGCTATTACATGTTGTTCTGTTATAGCCAATTTTTTATTAGCTAATTCTTGCTCTACCTCTTCTAATGCCTGCTCAAGTCCAATACTATCCACTTGCTGATAATATTCTGTTTGACCAAAACTATAGCTCTGTTTTAGATACCATTGTGTATTGTAAATTTTTCTTCCTGTATTAATCTGAGGATTTCCAAAAATACGAACTTGATAAGGTGTTCCATATCCTAAATTAACAGGAATATTACTTCGTGTTCGATACGTAGTTTGGGTAGAATTTAGATACTCCACATTCTTTATTCCTCCATTTTCTTGAGAGATTTCATTATTTAATACAAAAGCTGCCCATAGTTGATATTTCCGATTACGTGTTTCAAAGTGAGTATTAATCGATAAATTATTGGTAGTAGCATGTTGATTAGCATATTCCCCTAAAGAATTCATTGATCTATAGGCAATAGCAATATTCCATAGTGGAAAAATATTTTGCGTATGCATAGCATATAATAATTGTTGGGCAGCACCCATTAACTGAAAATTATATCCTAAATCCGAATAAGGTTTATCTGTATGATAATAAGGTATCGTTTTAGCATTCCATAAATAATATTGGAAGGCACTAATTCCCATTCTAAAACCAACTTCTGTATATGGGTTAAAAGCTATCGGCATTGTAGCCGTACCAGGATTCCCCAAATTAAAGCGATTGAAAGGCATATTATATACCCAAAACAACTCAGTAAGAGAAGAATCTAACTGTTCTTTTTTATAATTTGTAGGGTGAAGAATATATAACTGTAAAGAATCTTCATCAGCAGGTCTAGAAGCTAATGTATCTTGAGATCCTCCACTATTAGATAAATTTTCTCCAAAGCTTTGTGCTCTATCTAAAAAATTTTGAGCTTGTATATTTGATAAAAAACATACAAGGATAAACCCCATTAGAAATATTATTCTCTTTAACACAATTGTAAAAATAAGATATGCTTTCTATTATATAAAAATAGAAAGCATATCAATAAGTTAAAAATATTCAAATAAGTTATTGTATCTCCAATAATTCCACTTCAAAAATAAGTGCTGAATATGGAGGTATAGAATTGCCCGCACCTCTTTCTCCATAAGCCAAATCAGAGGGAATAAAAAATTTATATTTAGATCCTACATTCATCAACTGCAAACCCTCTTGCCAGCCTTGTATTACGCCATTTACAGGAAATTCTACAGGAGTCTGAGATTGATCAAACACTTGACCATTAAGCAAATGACCCTTATACATACATTTTACCGTATTTTGTAATGTCGGGTTAGGACCACTACCTTGTTGCAATACTTGATATTGCAATCCTGTTGGAAGAGTAACTACACCTGGTTGCTTGGCATTATCCGCAAAAAATTGTTTATTCATTTGCTGTTGCTTAACAATGGCTTCTTGTTGTTTTTTTTGAAAAAAAGCAGCAAGAATTTTTCGCCCTTCCTCATCCTTATGAGTATCTGGTTTAGTAGAAGTTAAAGTTTCCGTTAACCCTTCTATAAAAGCATTTTGATTAAACGTAGGTACCTCTATTGCTTTAAGATTGTTACCCACATCTCTTCCCAAATAATATGAAAGAGCTTCATTTGCATTTTTTAAATTTACTGACATTGTATTTTTATTTTGTGCAAAGGTAAACATTGCAACCCATAAACCTGTGAAAATAAAAAAATTTTTCATAAATAGCATATATTTTATATGGTACAAAGGTAGTATATTTTTATTGAACTATATAAAAAAAATTTATACCTGATTGGTTTGTTGAAAATATTTTTTTAGCACCATTATACTAATTAAATCTTCTTGCTTTTTATTTTGAAATGGTAAAATATATTGATGTGCATTTCTAAGAATTGCCAATGATTTTTCTTTATGTTGTATATAATACATTAGTTTTTCTTCAACATTAGAATAGTTATCTTCAATTAAAATATAATGAAAATCTGCTATAAGTTTACCCTACATAACCAAGTTTCAAATTTAGGTTTGGGCATTACCGCAATAAAATTAGAAGACATTACCCATTTCAAATTGCTAGCTACATCATTGCCCTCCAAAGAAAGAATAAACTTATATTTCAGATGTTCCTCTATACTAATCTTTTGGGTATACCATTGAGGATAATTGTTATCATAATTTACCTGTCCTAAATTACATAATGGATGTCCAAAATATTTTTCCATAAACCGTTTGCGATGTTCCTGATATATTCCTCCTCTAAAAATAAGTAAATCTTTTTTATGCTCAAAGGGGGTTTTGTCTTCTACAAAAACAAAATGACGAGGAGCATTTAGTTTTAAAAGTATCGAATTGTGATTATTCTCCCCAATAGGTCTACTTTTAACAATAGAAGCTACATCAGGAACTATAGTAATATTTCCAAATAAAAAATTTATTCTTAATTTATTACTAAAAAATCGAGTATACTTGTATAAATCAAAAAAATATACGCGTAATTTTTTAGGAATTTTGAAAAATGATAATGAAGGAAATTGCTCTATATTGATTTTTTGTGTATTGTTATAATCTAATTTGTTATAATAATCTATCCTATTTTGTATATAAGATTTATCGAAATTGCCCATTATCGAAAGTATTTTTTTCAATCTGTATTGACGATAAATCATAGGAAAAATACGATATATAAATTTTTTAAATAATAAAAAAACTTACATTTTTTATATTTTAAATTTTTTAAAATAACCAACAATGACATCTTTCAAATATTAAATTTATGCTCCTATAATAATACATTAACACAATCTACCTAATTTAAAGAAACCATCTTCAATTAGAAGTTAAATAAAATGTATTTAAAATAATATTAGATATTGTTTTTTTGCAATTTTCTATTTATTAAATTCACAGTAGCTTGTGCCGTTGGGGTAATCACAATATCTGCAATATTAACATGAGTAGGAGCATTCGCCGCAAAAAATACACATTCTGCAATATCTTCTGCAACAAGAGGCTTAACTCCCTGATAAGATAGTTTAGCACGTTCTTTATTTCCATGAAAACGAACCAAAGAAAACTCTGTTTCTGCCAAACCAGGTGCTATTTGTGTAACTCTAATATTATGTGGATAAGTATCCACCCTTATGGCTTTAGTAATAGCATCTACAGCATATTTAGTAGCACAATAAATATTTCCTTTTGGATATACCTCTTTACCCGCAATAGAGCCAATATTAATAATATGTCCAGACTGCTGTTTTATCATATTTGGAAGAATACATTTAGTAACATACAATAATCCTTTGATATTTGTATCAATCATTATTTCCCAATCATTGATATTCATATATTGAAAGAAATCTAATCCCGATGCTAGTCCAGCATTATTGACCAATATGTCTATTTTTTGAAATACCGAAGGCAAGTGAGTTAAATATTTTTCGACCTCCTTTCTACTGCTTATATCAAAACATAATGGCAGTACTTGAACACCATATTTTTTTATAAGTTTTTGAGCTAATGTATCTAATCTTTCCTGTCTCCTCCCAGTAATAATTATATTATATTTATGTTGAGCAAATTTATAAGCAATACCTTCTCCAAACCCAGAAGTAGCTCCAGTTATAAGAATAAATTTAGACATAAATTCTATATTTTGATATTTTTTGTTTATAGCTATACGAAGAAAAGAGTAACTTTAAAATTAACTCCTTTATAATATTTTTTATACTTCGTTATCTATTTAGTAAGCCCACAAAGATTGTTCATAATCAAAAATCTTCGTTCTAACAGCTTCTCCTTCCAGTAAGCGCAAATAAGGGTCTTTAATAGATTCAGCAATCCTTCTTCCTCTAGGATTATCAATTGTAGATTTTATAATTGTTCCATTAAAAAAACGCATTTCTAGAATTTGATTCCAAGACATCTTTTGAGCATAGTTCTTAAAACTGGGTACCGAGTAAGATGCTATAAATTCCCTACAATCAGGATAATATACCCAAAATAAAGGTTGTTGCCCCAGTTCTATACCTGTTTCTGGATTTACAATAGTTTTTAATGGTGCTAAACCAATAATACGATAAACTAATCGTGATGTTTTTTTATCAAATAACCATTCTTCCTTTAACCTATATTTTTTTATATCACTAGGATTCAATTTATTATAAGTAATTTTTTTTATTTTTCTCAAACCACGTGGATCTGTCGCATCTGGAACTTCTGTAGTATCGGCATCTCCCTGCACTATTTTTATAATTTCTGCATCCGTAACATATTGTGTAAATTTTTCATCAGAAAAAACTTTAAATTCATTTTTCCTAATACCTTCAAAAAGTACATCTATAAAAGTAATCGTATTCTGATCATCAACGCTCCTATCTGAAGAAAAAGGAAGATTTATTTTTTGACGTACATCAATTTCTTCCCAGACTCTTTGCTTCCAAGCAACATCATTGGCTTGAATAGCAGGATAAGGTAAAGGTTGTTTCTTATTATTAATATCAGAGCCAGGTACGGCATTATCATCTCGTAAAGATTTTGGAATTGTATCCATTAACGATAACAACGATTGATCCATAGTAGAAGGACTAATAGCATTCTCATTAAGAGAAGGAGTTACATTAATAGTAGAGCTTGCGCTTTGTGTAATCACTTCATTCTCTACAGTTTGTTGTTCTTGAGCAAATAAATGAAAAAATCCATTCAAAAATAACAACCATGTAAAAATATATTTTATTTTTTTCATATTTATTTTTTATCTTAAATTATATGCAATAGCAGGTAATTTTCTACGCTTACCATCAGGACCTTTTACATAAATATCCATAATGTTAATCATTGTACCTGATTTGGCTTTTGATAGTTTTGTATAGTAGTCTTGCGTAAATGTAGAACCACTATTATTTGTACTTAATACATCTTCATAACCAGGACCACTAAAATACACAGTAAATTTCTCTACTGTAAAATAAGCATCAAACTCAAAATTTTGTAATACTGCAAGCAATCCTGTTTGTGCCTTAAATTTAGATATTGGTACAGACCCTGATTCTAAATCCCCTACCATACAAACAGGATTAGGAATATTCTTTACTCTAAAAGGAAAAACTGTAGTTTTTCCACCAGCTACACTTACTGTTACCTTTGCCTCCCCTGGTTCTACAACCTTAACTATATATTTACCTTTACCACTTCTACTAATCGATCCTTGTGAAATAGAAGTAGAAATTTTCTCATCTCCAGTTCCCGCAGCAATAGTTACAGGATTATCTATTCCTATATAAAATAAATTCAAACCATCTGCAGAAATAGACATCCCCGCAGGAGCTCCTACAGAATACTCTATAACCTTACTAGTAACCTCTTCTGCCCCATTACTTTTTTTATATCTAATTTGAATATTTAGTTTATGTACACCTATACCGTTTGCTGTAACTCTATAGTTGCCTATACCTCCAGATACAGGAACTCGATTACCATCTACCGTAATCGTTGGATTAGATTTCTCAGCAAATGCAGCCAAACCAATTTGAGCCTCATAAGTTTCTCCTTGCATTACATAATTGGAGGTTGCAGAAACAAAAGGTTCTATTTTGTCATAAACTAAAACATCTTGACCTATTTTCTTAAATAAAAAATCAATTGCCTTAGCTTCAGTATTTCTAATATCATTTTGAAATTTATCAATTAAAGCGATAGCAGCAATAGCAGGTGTCATGTTAAAATAACTTACTATAAATTCCTTATTAACTCCAATATTATCTGAGGAGGTATTAGTAACATCCAAATTTAAAGGCATATTAGCCTCTAATTCTATTTTTCCTTGTTCCCCTACAGAATTTAAAATATTACTTCTATAATCCTTCAATTTTTGCTCTAAATCTTTACCTTGCTTCCCTCCATCCTGCTCTATTAAAATATATGATGCAGCATCTAAATTATCTTTTCCAAATTCAGATTTAACATCTACAGTTCCTAAACCTCCTGAATATGTATAGATTTGTTGTTTTACATCTTCCAAGTAATTGAACATCTCATTAGAAAGATGACGTATTTTATCTGCTTCCTCTTTTAATGGTAGTACTTTAGGATCTGTTTTAACCATAGCGTCAAATTTCTTATATGTTATGGAATTCATTTCCTCTACAGATCTGTTAGAATGATCCAAACTACTTGCTAATTTTTCAAAAGCATTGAGGACTTCTGCAGATACATTTAATGCCAACATTGCAGTTAATACTAAATACATCAAATTAATCATCTTCTGCCTTGGTTCTTTGGGTAAAGACATATCTTATAGTTTTATTTTTATAATTTTTTTATTATTATAACAATGAAGAGTTATTTATTATTTAGATCCACCACTACGCATTGCTGTAATCATATTATTATACATCGCATTTAGTTGCGATAAATTTTGAGTGAGTGTACCCATCTGTTGCTTTGTATTTTTAGCTTCTTGTACACTTTCTTTTAGAGCTTCAGTAGCTTCACTAACAGTAGTATAAAACGCTGTCATATTTTTCATACTATTAACCATATTTTTCATATCAGCAACTTGATTTTCTGGAAAAATATGACTTATAGCATCAGTAGCTTTTTTAAATTGACTTACAGAAGAAACAGTTTCTCCTACTAAATTACCTATTTCAGAAAAAGATTTAGCTGCTTTTGTCATTTGTTCATTATAAGCTTGAGTTGCTCCAGCTGATATAGATAAACTTTTTAATTGCAACCCTATTTCATTAAGCTTAATAATGCTTTGTTGCAAATTTTTTAATTGATCTGCTCCTATTTTTTCTAAAAGAGCAGGGGCAATATCTATCTTAGTTCCTCCACCTCCATGAGCATGATCGTCTAATCCATAACCTTTCGCACTAAGTATCGCATACACTGCAAAAATAAGTGCTTCTGTCAATAACCCGATTGTTAATGTTATTGAAGCTCCTGGTAAGTGTAAAATTTTTGCCCAAGCTCCTATAATTACTACCGTTGCCCCAGCTGAAACAAATACATTAAGTGCTTTTTCTGATTTTTTGCTAATAATTGCCATATTTTAAAATATTTTTATATATAAAATTAATTTTTTTATTTTACTCTTTCAAATGCAGGTGAAGGTAAATCAATAACACACCTAAACCCTATATAACTTCTTGAAGAATCTTGGTATTCATAATCTCTACTCCCACAAGCTAAATACATTGCAACATCTTTCCAACTACCACCTCTTATTACTTTCCTTTTCATAGCAGGAGGATCATTAGGCTTAGCATTATATTCATAAGAAGGAGCTAAATCATTCATAAACAAATAGCTTTCTTCAGAAAATGCTGAGGATGTCCATTCAGAAGCATTACCTGACATATTATACAAACCATAAGAATTGGGAAAATAAGAATCTACACGAGCTGTATATTGCGCTCCATCTTCAGAATAATCTCCTCTAAGATTTTTAAAATTAGCTAAATAACAACCTTGTTTGTTGATGATATAAGGACCTCCCCAAGGATACATAGCTTCAGACAAACCTCCCCTAGCCGCATACTCCCACTCAGGCTCTGAAGGCAACCTAAAGTAAGCATCTAAACCACCTTTCCCTTTAAGAAATTCTTGTGCTAAAAAAGTTCTCCATTGACAAAAAGCATTCGCCTGATTCCAATTAACCCCTACAACTGGATAATTTGAAAATTGAGGTTTAGAAAAATATCCCCTTACCATAGGTTCATTATTGGCATAAGAAAAATCTATCATCCAAACTAAGGTATCTGGATAAACCTTAACCATTTTTTTTACTAATAAAGAATCCATTGGTAACTTAGAACCTGTACTTTGTACTTTTTGATATGAAATATAAGCATATGCGTATTCAACGTCCATTACATTAATACCCACCCCACCAGTTAAAGGATTGGTTACTATAAGGTTTTTATCTTTTAATTTTTGTACAGTCTGAGGATCGGACAAGTTAAGTGTAGCCACTTTTTGCAAATCTAACGGCTTTTTACTAGTAGCACGATTAGTTGTAGAAGTTTTAGGAGAGGGAGCAGTAACCCTTGTACTATTTTTACTTGATGTAGGATTTTTAGACTTAGCAGATGCAGTATTTACAGCTTCATCTTTAGTTAGATTAAGTACTTGAGCAACCGTTGAATCAATCGCATATTTTACAAATTGTTTATATATGCTATTGGATATTTCTGTTGCATCCATCCAAAAACCATTAATTGATTTTTTTGAAGGTTTATTTAAATATAAACCATTCAAGTCTTCATCATTAGCGCCTATTACAGTTACTCCACTAGGGATATAAACCATCCCAGGAATCCTTACAATTTTATAATTAGTACCCGCATTAATATTATTAGCAGACAAAGTAAATTGCCCAAAATAATCATTTGAAGATATAGTAGGTTTAGCCTTTTGAGAACACGCAAATAAAACCAACAATAGAACTAAACAAAGAAAAGATAATTTATTTATCATACTTACAAAATTAAACTCAAATTTTATGCAAAGTTATTACATTATTTGATTTAGTAATCATTTTTTTATGTAAATTTATTTTTTATCTTAGGATAAAGCTTTCAATAATTTAAACCATTCTGTAGAAATTGTAGTTTTAGCATGAGTAATTTCATTAAGTGGCATGTAAATAATTTCATCACTTTTAACACCTACCATTACATTATAATGCCCTGCAACCAAACACTCTATTGCTTGAAATCCCATTCGGCTTGCTATAATTCTATCTCTTGCAGAGGGAGCGCCTCCTCTTTGTATATGTCCTAAAATACATACTCTCGTATCAAAATGGGGTAATCTCTTTCTTACAATCTCTCCTACAGTATTAGCTCCACCACCAATAAAACCTTCTGCTACCACTACCATATTCACATACTTTTGCTTACGTTCATTACTTTCTAATACACGTAGAGCATTCTCTAAACCTTGAGGATTTTCTGGCACCAAAATGCTTTCTGCTCCAACAGAAACCCCACTATGTAAAGCAATATATCCTGCATCTCTACCCATAACCTCTATAACAAACAACCTATCGTGGGCATCTGCCGTATCTTTAATTTTATCTATAGCTTCTATAGCAGTATTTACAGCTGTATCAAAACCTATTGTATATTCTGTACCTGCAATATCTCCATCAATAGTGCCAGGAACACCCACAAAAGGTATATCATGTTCTTTCCCAAAAAGATATGCCCCTTTAAAAGAACCATCCCCTCCTATAATCACCAATGCTTCTATGCCCAAAGCCTTTAGGTTCTCATAAGCAATTTGCCTACCTTCTTTGGTTCTAAATTCCTCAGAACGAGCTGTTTTTAGAATAGTACCTCCACGCTGAATAATATTAGAAACTGATTTAGACTCCATTTGAAGAATATTATTTTCTATAAGACCCGCATAACCTTGATGCACTCCATATACTTCCATACCATGAAATAATGCTGTACGTACTACTGCTCTAATGGCAGCATTCATACCTGGTGCATCACCTCCGGAAGTAAGAACTGCTATTTTTTTAACCATAATTTTATATTATATTTTATACGTACAAAGGTAATGGTTTTTCTCTCTAAAAATTATTTTTTCTCTTTTATAATCCATTAGGATATACATTTTCCTCTATCAATTTTCTAATATCTTGTTTTACTTGAGGAGCATCTTTTTTATAAGTTACACCAAACCACTTAGCATCAGTTTGTTCTACTACCGTTTTTCCTCCGTTTTTTTCTATAAATTCTTGTACCAATAAAGGAATAAAATATTCTTTTTTAGGTTCTTGGATATTATCTTCTAAAAATTTCCTAAATCCTTCTTTGCAATATTCAAAAACAGATTCAGGAAAACAGAAAAAATTCATAGAAACAACATCGTCAGCCATCAATTCTTTTACTATACCATTAGTACTGGGAAATACTATTTTACCCTCCTTTTTATGAATACCAATAGTCTCTTCTATATTGACCAAACTATTATCTTTAGCTACTTTACAAATACCACGGTTAACTTCTCCATTATCTGACAAAGTATTCTCTAACTGATAACCGATAATTCCCCAAGTTTTATCATTACACACATTTTCTAACATCTTTTTAGCCTTAATATAAGCATCTCTTCCATAAAAATCATCCGCATTAATAACAGCAAATGGATTTTTTATAACCTCAATACCACAAAGTAAAGCATGTGCCGTACCCCAAGGTTTTATTCGTGTTTTTGGGACCGTATATCCTTCCGTAAAACGATAAAAATCTTGGTATACTATTTTAAGTGCTATTTTCTTTTCCCAACGAGTAAAAAATTTCTCTTTAAATTCCTCTTCAAATTCTTTTCTTATTACAAATACTATTTCCTCAAATCCTACTTGAATAGCATCATAAATAGCATAATCTAAGAATGCCTCTTTATTAGGTCCGAAAGTATCCATTTGTTTCAATCCTCCGCCGTAGCGCGAAGCTAAGCCTGCAGCTAATACTAAAAGTGATGATTTTACCATATTAAAATTTATTTTATTTCCCTTGATAACGTAAATTCATATAAATACAATAGTACATCAATTTTTAGCTTTTTACAAGTTTATTTTAATATTTTATAAAATAGAAATTCAACTTCAATAGGAATCTTTAAAGGATAAAAATAAATATCTATCCATATTAACCATAGTAGAATTAAGTAATTAATAGTAGTGATAACGAAAATTAGAGAACTTATATCAACTCAAAAAATATCCTTTAGAATAAGAATAGATATAGAAATTTGTATATTTGCTTCTGAACAAATTCTCCCCAGCAATTTTCCTAAACTATTTTGAATCTATCAACATGTCTATTTATAAAAAAAATCTTATCCTTCTTATTTTTATTTCATTGGCTATAAGAATTTTTATTGCATGGCATTGGGAATTGAATAATGATGAATGCTATTATTGGACTTTTGCTTTATTTCCAGATTGGAGTCATTTTGATAGTCCCCCTATGATTGGATGGATATTACAACTATTTACTAATAATTTAAGGTATGATTCTCCATTTTTTATACGATCTATCGCTTTATTAGTGGGAGTTTTAAATACTATTTTAATTTTCATTATAGGTCATGTTGTAAGAAATGAAAAAACAGGTTGGTATGGGGCTTTATTGTATAATTTTTCAATTTATGGGGTAATCTGCTTAGGTGTTTGCATAAATCCAGAAGTGCCTCAAAGTTTCTTTTGGCTTCTTACCACGCTCATACTCATACATCTTTTTCGGAAAAAAAATATTACCTCTATTCATTATCTTGAAATGCTATTAATTGGAGTATTTATTGGATTAAGTATTTTATGCAAATACAACAGTATATTTTTATGGTTGGGAATACTGATTTATGTGATACTTTTTAAAAAATATTTTTTAAGCCAATATTGTTTTTATATGTCACTCTTCCTTACTTTATTGTTTGTTATTCCTATAGTATGGTGGAATATGGAAAATAGATATATAGGATTTTCTAAAATCGAAAATCTACCTTCGTTCTCAGAAACCATTAATATATGGATATTTTTCAAAAAAATTTATTGGCAAATAATTTATTACAATCCAATAAACCTGTTTTTGGTACTTATTGGCTTTGTACATTTTTTTATTAAGAAAAATTTTTCCAAATCTGTATTAAACTTATTTTTATGCTTGTCTATACCTATATGGACAATATTTTCAATATTATCATTTTTTAAAAATATTTCCGTACAGTGGGTCTTAGTAGCGGGATTACCTTTATTAGTAATTGCAGCAGCATATCTTGATGATATAAAACAATCTCGTTCAAAAATTATACTTTGGATATCTGGTATCTTCATAATACTATTCTTTGTTGTAGCTATCATTATAAAACCATACTATATCATTTCAAACACAAAAGAAGACATAGACAATCCTCTTCGCTTGTTTGAATTTCAGGGCTGGGAACAACTTAATGAAAAATTTTCAATACTTCGCAAAAAACATATTGAACAAAAAACAATGGATAGCATAAGCCATATACTTGCTTCCAAATGGCATCAAGCCGCCATATTAGATTATTATATAGCAAGACCAAACAAAATGGGAGTAAAAACCATCGGTTTTATAAAGACAACCTTTAAATACGATCAAATCAGCAATAAACGTGGCGGCTTTAAAATAGGAGAAGATTTTTACTTTATTACCTCTACTCGAGATTTTGAAGATCCATATACTTTATATGGTAATTACTTTAAGAAAATTGTACTTTCAGATACTATACCAATTATAAACCACAAAAAAAATAGCATTGAATACATAATATACAGATTATATGATTTGGAAAAACTTCCTAATCTATAATACCATTTGCTTATAAAAGAATACAGATATCTTCTATTGTTTAAAATGTAAAGATAGCTATTTTATCAAGTCTACAATATCTTCCAACAAAAACCCTTTACTGAGTAAATATTGTATTAATTTTTTTTTTATAATAAAAGGATTTTTATCTTTTATAGTAGCTCGTTTTTTATCAATTAAGCATTGTAAATTTTTATATTGTTCTTCTTTTGAAATCTGAGATAAAAATTCTTTTATCAAAACATCACTCACACCTTTTTGTTTAAGCATATATTGTATTTTTTGAGGACCCCATTTTTTGAGATGAAACTTACCTTTTGTATACATCTGAGCAAATCGCCCCTCATTTAAGAAATCTTCTTCTATCAATTGACAAATAGCACGTTCCGTTTCAATTGTAGAAAATCTTAGTTTCAATGCTTTTTGCCAAACCTCCTCATGGCTACGTTCTTGGTAAGCACAATATTGCCTCAATACATTTAATCCTGTAGTGTAAGTATATGTTTTTTGTGCATTTTGTTTTTTCATATTACATCACTTTTTATTCATCTCTAACAAATGACCTCTAAGGTATTTTATTTTGTAAAGATATTAATCTATTTTTGTTCTGAAAAAAATATTACCATTGTGCTAAAAGACATACTCGCCTCATTTTTAGAATATTTCAAAATCAACAGTCAATCCTTATTCTTAAAAAAGAAAAAAATAAGGATTATAGTTGCAGTATTATATATCATTTTTTTTGCCTCCTGTTGTATTGGTAGCTGGTGGTTAATTAATTATGGTATTCAGTATATCAATAATTTCTTAAATATTAAGTATGGTATTGAGGATATTACACCTTTAAATTCATTTATTATTATCAATCTACAAGTATCCATAAGAGCTATGCTTATTCTAGGGGTATTATCATTGTCTAAATATGTGTTGCTTACACTTTGTAGTCCAATAGTATATGTAGTTATTGGCAATATATTAAACCAAAAAACTTCATTTCAAGATTTTAAACAACATGTACAACTCTCTTTATACATTACTTATTTTCACGGACGTTGGGACCTCATGTATTTTATCTTTGGTTGTTTTCTTTCATTTATTCCTATTGTAGGGCTTGTTGTTCCATTGGTTTTTTGGGTATTACAAGCTTATTATATAGGTAATATTTTATTGTTATTAATGTACCGTACAAAGTTTATACATAAAATGAGCATCCCTGAAATCAAAAAGATTTCAACCCAAATCACAGGGTTATCCTTAGGAATAGGCTTAGGTTTTACTACCTTACAATTTATTCCTATTATAGGTATGTACCTCGCTCCGATTTATACGCTTACCGTAGGCAATATTATTTTAAATAAAGAAATGAATAATAGCCATTATGGATAATGTTATTCTGCTATTTCCTTCTCCTTTATCTGAAAATAATAAATGGATTACAGATCAAAGAATGCCTGAATGGATGGAGAAATGTACCTGTTTTTTTGTTGAGAATTTACCACATACAAGACGTTGGATTAAGCATATAAACAAATCCTTTGATATAGATAATCGCACTTGGATAGAACTACACCATCATGACAAAGAGATTTTAAGTTGTTTTGAGAAAAGCTTAAAAACACATCAATATATTGGTATTTTTAGCGATGCCGGTTGTCCCAATGTAGCAGATCCTGGTCAAGCAATTGTGGCACAAGCCCATAAAAAAAATATACCTGTGATTCCTCTCATTGGAGGAAATTCTATTTTATTAGCATTAATGGCTTCTGGACTAAACGGACAACGATTTCAATTTCACGGATATCTTCCTATTGCTCAAAAAGAACGAGAAGAAAGTATTAGGAAACTTGAACTACTAAGTAAAAAAAATCATGCTACTCAGATATTTATAGAAACACCCTATAGGAATCAAAAACTTATAGAATCAATACTCAAAATATGTCATCACAGCACCCTTTTTTGCATAGCTTCAAATATTACAGCAACGGAGGAATATATAAAAACACAAACTATAGCTGTTTGGAAAAAACAGCCTATCGCTATACAGAAAATACCTACTGTATTTTTGTTGCAAGGATAGTAGTATCTCCTTAATAGTTGTTCTAAAAATTAATCTTATTTCATTATTGATTTTATAGTATTCCCTATTTCTGCAGGAGTCATCACTACTGTAATACCACAAGCCTCCATTACAGACATTTTTGCTTGTGCAGATTCTCCCTTACCGCTTACGATAGCCCCAGCATGTCCCATTCTTCTCCCAGCGGGAGCTGTTTGCCCTGCAATAAACCCTATCACTGGCTTTTTATTATTTTGTTTTATCCATTCTGCCGCTTCTACTTCCATACCACCACCTATTTCCCCAATCATAATAATTCCTTGCGTCTCGGTATCATTCATAAATAATTCTACAGCTTCTTTGGTAGAAATACCTATAATAGGATCTCCTCCAATACCAATAGCAGTACTGATTCCTAATCCAGCTTTTACAGTTTGATCAGCAGCTTCATAAGTCAACGTACCCGATTTACTGACAATTCCAATATTTCCTTTTTTAAATACAAATCCTGGCATAATACCTACCTTGCACTCTTCTGCGGTAATAATACCTGGGCAATTAGGTCCTATCAATTTGCTTTTTCTTGTCTTTAAAAATTGTGTAACCTTGAGCATATCTTGCACTGCAATCCCTTCAGTAATGCAAACAATAAGAGGTATTCCGGCATCTGCCGCCTCCATAATGGCATCTGCCCCAAAAGCTGCTGGTACAAAAATAATAGAAACATCTGCTTGCGTAGCGTTTACGGCATCATGAACTGTATTAAAAACAGGTTTTTCTAAATGTAGGGTGCCGCCTTTACCTGGGGTGACCCCACCGACTACCTTAGTACCATATTCTATCATCTGAGAAGCATGAAATGTACCCTCACTGCCCGTAAAACCTTGAACTATAATTTTAGAATTTTTGTTAACCAGTATACTCATAATAATTTTATTGTTTATCTTTCTATTTAACAAAGATATTCTA
>JBOFDP010000062.1:0-1919 GCA_051647125.1 Chitinophagaceae bacterium
AAAATTCTCCCCATACGGGGAGAATTAAAACATTGGCATTAATCTATTATTTTATGAGACAAAAAATATGGATACCCTCGATAAACTCGGCAGAACGACGAATCCGTAACAAACAAATCTATACCCTCTACAAACAAGGAATCTCCTATACAACACTCGCTCAACAATTCCATATCTCCGAACGTTGGATCAGAGCTATTGTTGAGAGTATAAGAAATACCTAATTATTGATTATTTAGGGTCTTTTTTTAAATACAACAATATTTCTTTATATATATCTATAAATGAAAATGTAGAATTTATAGCATCATGTAGTAGTAATATAGGATATATAGTAGAAAAAAGAATTGAAAAGATAGCAACAGTATTTATTATTACACTTAAATTATTTGATATTATAAAAGGTGTTTCTTTGTATATCACAGAACACACAAAAATAACAAATTGGATACTTAGTGAATATATATAAACCAATACATGATAACCAAATAAAGAAATTATTGTTTGATATACTGAATATTTTGGATCTTGATCTGGTATAATCAATAGTATTTCTATAACTTTTTGCTGACTAAATCCCCAAATTATTGCATATATTGTAGCTCCAAGCCCTACAAAGGTAAGTAATATAGCTTGTGAATAGGGAATAATAGATTCCAGAATATTATATAAATATTCTGGAACTGTATAAAAAGATATAATTGATAAGGGTAAAGAAATAATTATTGCAATCCACAAACTCCAATTTTTATAAATTCTTTTGCTTTGTACTTGAAAAATAGTCGGAGAATTTTTTTCTGTACCGTTAGACATAAGTTATCCTTAGTGTATTTATTCCTCATTATCTATATTTTCTTTTTTAGGAAGCATTGTTTCTATGAAGTCAAGCTCTTCATATTCGGGTAGTTCGTTTTTGAAAATTTTTTCAGGTTGTTCCCTTGTATCTATATGATTCTTTTTTTGCCCAATTTCATTTGCAGTATCTACAACAGCGTAACCGTTTCCTAATGCTATAATATCTAACATACTATCTATTTCTTCACTATAAGGAATAGGAAGAGTACGAGTACTAGCATCTATGCTAGTGGTCTGCAAATTATTTTTTTTTAAAAAATCTGCGATCCAAGAAGCTTTACCTTTTAAATCATCTGAATTGGGTAGAGTTATTACAAATTTTACTTTTTTAAAATATTTATTTTTTCGTATTGTATTAATAGATCCTTGACATGGATATACATTAACAGCTAATTCTTCTTCATCAGTTAAACAATCTATAAGTCCATTTTCAAAAAACAACTTTAAAGTACGTGGAGGAATTTTATCATCAACTACACAATAATGTTTATGAGGATAAAAATAAAAGGTTGCTTTTTTTGAGTGAAATACATCTTCTTTTAGATTGTCAGGAGTTTTCTCAACCTCTTTTTTAAAGATATTAATTGCCTCATCACTAGGGAAAATTCCCCGACAGATTACCCCAGATATTACAGAAAGCCCTTTTAAATTTTTCCTCTCTTTTAGCTCATAAATAAAAAGCTTTTCTTTTTTATTCATTTGATACGCATAGTTTTTATTATATAAATCTTTGAACAGTTTCATATACCTATCAGATCTCTTTGCATATGGTTCTGTTTTAAATTGTAATGCTATATTAATAATAGAATAAGCCATTCTTCATTTCTCCTATAATTATACTATATTTCCCTATTTTTTGCAATCAAATTATCGATTAATTTACGATATTTACATATTTTTAATGACAGCCAATACTTTTGCAACGATTTGTAAATGAACATCCAACTCACTTAAATGAGATATAGTAATATCATCAAACTCTCGATTGACACTCTTCATAATTAATTTATCTTGCCCAAGCTGAATCGTTTTGACGAATATTTCCCCATCATAATTAACAATAT
>JBOFDP010000063.1:0-9640 GCA_051647125.1 Chitinophagaceae bacterium
ACATCTTTACCCATAGTTTTTTCTATTTCTACAATTAAAAACCCTGGTTGTTTTAGCCCAATATATGCAACTTCTACAAGACGTTTGTAATATAACAACATATTATCAGCGGGTACAAATAAAGCTATATGTGGCTCAAAATCTACAACCTGTGATTGCATTATATTTTTATCCTGATGACTAACATAAGGGGGGTTACTCACAATCATATCATACTGATTAGAAGAAATAGTATATTTAAAAATATCAGCCACCATAAAATAAATTTTCTGGTGTAATTCAGTAGCATTTTCCTCGGCCACGGCTAAAGCTTCTGGGCATATCTCTAAAGCCTCCACTTTCAAATAAGGATTTTGTATTTTAGCACTAATGGCAATACATCCTGACCCTGTACCAATATCCAATAAATGCGTAGCTTGTATTTGTTGGGAAAGTTGCGTAATTTTTTCTACCAACATGGCTGTTTCTGGTCGTGGTATCAAGGTATATTCATTCACCTTAAAATGATACCCACAAAAATAACATTCTCCTAATACATATTGTAAAGGTTTATTTTTTTTTAGGGTAGCTATATAATCATACAACAAAGAGCTATTTTGGAAACTATTTTGCGGATACATTAACATTTCCAAATAGGTATTTTGTGCAATTTTTTCTACCAATAGTTTAGTAATTAAACAAATTTCTGAGGAGGTGTACAATGCCGTCAAATTATCTTGAATATATTGCCTAGCTTGTGAAAAAGTTAATCCACTGGCAAGGCAATCTTTCGATGCATCTTTTCTCATAATGAAATTTTATAAATACATCCTTTAGTTAATAATTCTTTTCTGTAGAACTTAGGGAGTTTGATTTTTAAAAAACTTTTTTTGCCCAAAGAGTAATATCACCGCACCCACCGTAACACAAGAATCCGCAAAGTTGAATACAGGACTAAAAAATTCAAAATAACTACCCCCAACCCAAGGAACCCAAGCTGGCCAATGTGTTTGCACCATAGGGAAATAAAACATATCCACCACATTCCCAAACATAAAATGACTATACCCACCACTTTCAGGAAATAATTTTGCTATATTTAAGGCATAAGGACTACTTTCATTAAATATTAATCCATACAACAAACTATCTATTAAATTCCCCATAGCTCCAGCTAATATTAACATTACACAAAGAATAAACCATATGTTATATTTTTTAGTTTTTTGCTGACTAATTTTATACAGATAATAAAATCCCCAAACACAGGCTACAAATCGAAAAAAAGTAAGTAGAAATTTACCTATCGGCCCTCCCCATTTCAATCCGTAAGCCATGCCTTCATTTTCTATAAATAGTATTCTACACCAAGAGCTTCCAAATACACGGTATTCTTCCGTAATATAGAAATGTGTTTTTACCCAAATCTTTATACTTTGGTCTATTACAAGTAATAAAAAAACAATCAAAAATGGAATACATGCTTTTTTCACAAAAAAAAAATTTACTTCGTGGCAAAAATAAAGTATTAAAATTCTGAGAAAAAATATTTTTTTCCACTCTCAAAAATTCCTATACCTTATTATAACTGATAGGGCATAAAATACAACTAATAATAATAAACAATATGCTAAAAAATTTAACAAATTCGTAACCTGTCAATAGTTATCTTTGTCGAAACTTTTAAATCACACATACGAATGAATAAAAGGTGGATTGTTCAGTTTTATGATCAACATACTCAGTATATTAGAGTGTTGCAATCTCTGAATAACTTCTATTCCCCCATTTGTAGACAATCAAATAATAATACTTTACGTATTATCTTTCTTACTTTTAGGATATTCTATAACTTAAATAAAATCTAAATTTTTATGTATCACTTATTAAAAAACCAAAATTGCAAGATGAAATGGATATTGGTCTTGTTAATTTTATTGCCCACCTTCTTATTTTCACAACTTACGGTAAGTAATATTAGTGGAAGTGTAAAAGATGAAAATGGAAAACCTGTTATAGGGGCGGAAGTTGTGGCTACGAATATTCCTACAGGTAGTCGGTACAAAACTATTTCAGGGAAAAATGGTTTGTATTATATTGCCAATGTCAATCCTGGAGGTCCTTATCGTATCAATACTATTATTAATGGAAAAAATGTGGTGGTAGAAATTCCTTCTATTAATGTTGGGGAGGAAGGAGTAGCTATACTCTCTTCGCCTATAGATGCTTCTGTGGCTAAGGATTCAACACAAAAAATACATATAACCAACCTTTCAGAAGTGATAGTAAGTAATAAAAATACAGGTATAAATAAATCTGGTCCTAGCCAAGCTTTTGACAATCAACAAATTAAAAGTTTACCCACCATACGAAGAAGTATCCAAGATTTTACGACACTTAACAGCTATGTAGGCAATGGTTTTAGTTTTGCTGGTAGAGATGGGAGATATAATAATTTTACAGTAGATGGAGCTAGTCTAAATAATAGTTTTGGATTATCTACAGGACTTCCCGGAGGAGACGCTCAGCCAATTTCTTTAGATGCCATTGATCAGATTAGTATTATGATTTCTCCTTTTGATATTCGGCAGTCCAATTTTACAGGTGGTGCTGTAAACTTAGTTACCAAAGGAGGTACAAATACAGTACATGGCTCTGCTTATGGATTTTTTAGAAATCAAAGTTTTAATGGAACTACTGTAAACGGAGAAAAAGTAAAAACAACAAATGCCTCTTTTGCCACTTATGGGCTTACTCTTGGAGGACCTATTCTAAAAAATAAACTTTTCTATTTTCTAAGTTATGAAAATGAAATAAGGCAATTTCCCGGAGCTTCTTGGGTGCCTGATAATGGTAGCAATACAGGAGAAGGCAATGTGAGTAAAGTAACTACCAAAGAATTAGACCAATTATCAAAATTTGTTGCTGAGAATTATGGTTATTCCACTGGTGGATATAATATGAACCAGTTTGGGGCTATTAACTATAAAATATTGGGTCGTATAGATTGGAATATTAATGAAAAAAATAAGTTGATGGTAAGGTATAATTATGTATACGGTACTAATGATCAAATAATGAATGCAACATCTATTCCTGGTAACCTTACAAGAGGTACTTTTGGACGTGTGGGGCAGAATGCTTATAGCTTTGCAAACTCAAACTATAGTTTTACAAATAATGTACAATCTTTTGTATTAGATTTAAAAAGCACTATTAATAATCAACTATCCAACCAACTTCTTATTACCTATGCTTTAGATAAAGCTACAAGAGGTAGTAATAGTAAGCCTTTCCCCTTTGTAGATCTATGGAAGAATGGCAATAACTATATGTCATTTGGATATGAATTATACTCTCCAGATAATGGCGCTACGAATCACACATTAAGCATTAATAATAATTTTACAGTATTATTAGGTAGCCATACCCTACTTGCAGGTGTTGGATTTGACTATCTACATTTCAGAAATAGTTTTATGCCCGCAGGATATAGCTATTATAAATTTGCAAGTCCTGATGATTTTTATAATGGAAAAAACCCTATAGCCTTTGCTATTACCTATCCCTATGAAGGACAAGACCCCGCATCAAAATTAGATTTTGGACAACTTTATGCCTACATACAAGATGAATATAAAATTACAGAATATTTTAAACTTATGGCTTCTGTGAGAATGGATATGCCTTTATATCTTAATACATTAACTCAAAATGATGCTATTGCTAATATAGATTATTTTCGTTTGCCTAATGGAAATCCAGTTAATTTAGATGTAAGCAGATGGCCTAACGTATCTCCTTTATTTTCACCACGTATTAGTTTTACCTATGATCTCTTAGAAGATAAAAGTTTAATATTAAGAGGAGGAGTAGGTCTATTTACAGGGCATATTCCTTTTGCATGGTTGGTTGCTCAACCTCAAAGTTCAGGAATTTTAAATACTACCTATACTGTACAAAATAATAATGGATTGGATATGGTATTTAGCCCTGATCCCTCTCATTATCTTAAAAACCAAGTATCTGACCAAGACGGTAATTTGATTAATCTACCTACACAGCCTGCTACTGATTTTATACCATCCCAAATTATATCCTTTGATCCAAAATTCAAGATGCCTCAGGTATTACGTGTTTACCTTGCTGCAGATTATACCTTTGCTAAAGATTTTACGGCTACCATAGAAGCCTTATATACCAAAGATATTAATCAAGTATTAATCTACAATGTAGGATATAACTCTCTTGCCTATGATGGTAATTTCTATGATGGAAGAAATGCTTACTGGAATAATTGGAATACTGACCCATATGCTCCAAATAATAATACTTCTGGTTATCTCAATAGTATAGGTTCGACTCAACCTTATATCAATCCTCAAGTAAATTCTCCTATGTATGTTACCAATACTAATAAAGGACAGGGAGTTTCTCTTACATTAGCATTAAATAAGAAGTTCTCTAAGAATTGGATTGCCGGCGTATCTTATACCTTTACTGAATATTTGGACTTAACCAGCAATCCTGGTAGCCAAGTAACTTCAGCATGGAGTAATACACCTAGTAAAAATGGACCTAACTTCTTTGATTTAGCTAATTCTGACTATGCTATGCCCCATAAAATATCTGGTTTTATCAGTTATAGTATAGACTATGCAAAATATTTTGGAACTTCTATCGCTTTAACTTATACAGGCTTGTCTACAGGAAGGTTTTCTTATATTTATAGCACGGACATAAATGGAGATAAAATAAATGCTGATTTACTCTATATTCCTAAAGACAAAAATGATATTCAGTTTGCCGATGTGAAAGATTTTAATACAGGAAAAATTAGTTATACAGCAGAAGAACAAAGAGAAGATTTTTGGGCTTTTGTACAACAAGATAAATATCTAAGAAATAATTTAGGAAAAACTTCTCAACGCAATGCGGGTATATTACCTTGGTTTAATAAAGTGAACCTCCGTATCTTACAAAATTTTTATTTCTACACTGGTAAGAATAAAGTGAGGCATACCTTACAACTAAGCTATGAAATAGAAAATTTGCTCAATCTCTTTAATTCTAAATTAGGAAATATATATATTCTTAATGGAGGGAATCAATACAATGTAGCTGCATTAAGACCTGTGGCATATAATGATGCTACAGAACAACCTATTTTTAATTACAATAAAATCCCTAAGAATCAAACTTATATTCGAAGTATTTCTACCGGAAGTGTATGGTCTATGAATATTGGGTTAAGATATATATTCTAAGAATTTTTATTATTATTATCATAAATGAATACATTCTCCATAAGCCTGAGCGGTAGCCTCCATAATCGCTTCATGGATAGTAGGATGGGCATGTACGGCACTAAGTATTTCTTGACTAGTGGTTTCTAATTTCCTCCCCATAACAGCTTCCGCAATAATTTCTGTTACATTCATCCCTATAGCATGCATACCCAGTAATTCGCCATATTGAGCATCATAAATAATTTTTACAAATCCTTCATTAGCTCCTGAAGCCGAGGCTTTACCTGAAGCCGAAAAAGGAAATTTTCCTACTTTTATGTCATATCCTTTTTCTTGAGCTTGTTTTTCAGTAAATCCTACCGAAGCTATTTCAGGAGTAGTATATATACAACTTGGAATATTCGTATAGTCCAAACGTAAAGGAGGAGAGTCTAATCTTTTTTCTATATAGGCAATATGTTCTATACAAATAATGCCCTCATGCGAAGCCACATGAGCCAAAGCGGGCGTAGCAATAATATCACCAATAGCATAAATAGACTTTTGTGAAGTACAATAAAAATCATCTACCCAAACCCTACCCTTATCTATGGCAATACTAAGCTTTTCCAAACCAATACCTTCTACATTAGGCGTAATCCCTATAGCACTAAGAACTACCTCACTTTCCATTTCACAAACAGCTCCACTGCTCTTTATCTGAACAATAACTTTATTTCCTTTAACAGTACATTTTTCTACATTAGAATCAGTCAGTATATTTATTCCTTTTTTACGATATATACGATCTATCTCTTTGGAAATTTCTTCATCTTCCTGTGGTACTAATCTATTCATGTATTCTACAATAGTTACCTTAGTTCCCATAGTATGATAAAAATAAGCAAGCTCCATACCAATAGCTCCCGAACCTATAACTAACATTGTTTTAGGTAATTGTGGTAATGTCAATGCTTCCTTATAAGATATAATTTTTTTACCCTCTACTTTTGCCGATGCCAAATGACGTGCATAAGCGCCGGTGGCTAAAATAATATGCCTTGCTTCATAAATAGTAGCTACCCTACGTTCATCAATCACTTCTACCTGATGAGGACTATGTAAATTTCCTATACCTTTAAGAATATCTATTTTATTTTTTTTCAATAAAAAGGCTACCCCTTTATTCATCTTCTCCGCTACATTTCTACTACGTTTTATAACAGCTTCAAAATTAGGTTTGCCCGTAGCCTCAATACCATACTCTTCACTATGTTGTATACATTCTGCTACTTGGGCACTTTTCAAAAGTGCTTTGGTAGGAATACACCCCCAATTAAGACAAACCCCTCCAATATGTTCCTTTTCTACAATAGCTGTCTTATACCCCAATTGCGAAGCTCTAATAGCGGCTACATACCCACCAGGTCCAGAGCCTATAATAATCACATCATACTTTTGCATATGAAGTAAATAAATTATTCACTAGCTTTTGTATAAATAAATAATTTATCCTGTAACAATTCATCCACTGCTTGCAATGCTGGATTAGGCAATCTTTCATACATCTTAGAAAGCTCTATTTGCTCTTTATTTTCCTGCACCACGTCAAGTGGGTTTTCTACATGTACATCAAATTCTTCAAGTTGATTATCCAACTCCTGCTTAATCTGCGAATTAAGTTGATTAGCACGTTGTATAGCCACATAAATAGATTCATACAAATTACCTGTAAGGGTTTGTACATCATTCAAATCTTTAGGCTCTGTGGTGTGAGGTAAAGTACTATTGTTTAATTTTTTTTGTAGAATGCTCATATTCTAATGATTTTAATAATTTGTTTAAATATTCTTGAGATTGATTTTCTATGCGTTTTACTTCTTTAAAGTATTTACTATTCGCATATTGTTGCTCAAAAAGCAAACATTCTGCTAGCAAATCTCTATATCGTTGTTCCTTCCTCGCAGTAATACTTTTATTCGCATATTTATACATTGATAAAATTTTATAATAATCATATTTATCTATAAAATCTGATATACTATATCTATCTACCATTTCAGTAAACATAATATTGGCTGCTTTATATTGTTCTATCTGATAATAAAGATAGGAAATATAAAAATCTTTTTCCTCCAATTGCTGTCTACACTTGGATATTAGTTCCATTGCCTCTTTCTTTTTGTCAGAATTAGGAAATTCACTTATAAAACTAATCAGTTCTACTAATGCATTATTCGTATTTTCCTGGTCTAACTGATAGGATAATATTTGTTGATAGGCAGCATACGACTTAAGAAAAGAAAGCTGTTCACGAACAGAATCCGCTACTCCTTGATTATTGTCTAAATACTCATGAAAAAGCTTTTGGGCATTTCCATAATCCTGTTGGTAGTAACTACACATACAATATAATAAATAAATATCTCTATATTGCTCTGTTCCTTTATAAGCAGGCAGTACACTTTGTAGAAGTTCTTCCGCTTTGTCATATTGCTTTTCAGCATAATACTTTTTCCCCATTTTTAATTTATAAGAAAAATCATTACTCTTTAATATCTTCTGATACTCTGAGCAAGCAGTCATTGCGAAGGCAACTACCAATAACAAAAAACCTAAAAAAGACCCTTTTTTCATCCTAATAAAAAACCTTATTTTCCTTTCTTTACGGATACACAAAGCAAGGCATATTTTGAATAAATATAAAAAAATATACTCCCAAATACAAGGTCTCCTATCATTCCTGATTTAAGAAAAGGTAATGCCATAGTATAGCATTGTAATAATCCTTGTATATTCATCGGATACATACTACCCCTAAGCCATACTCCTAAATTGGAAAATACATAAAAGCCTACAGAAGAACATACAATAGTACCTAAAAATAAAAGCCATTTTTTTTGATAAGCAATATGCCCTAATAAAGTTGTCCCTACAAGTAAAATATAATTTAATAATTGTCCTTTATAAAATCCCTCAATAGGAGTATATCCTGCTACAAATAATAATTGCAAAATACAATCCCTCACGAGCAAAGCCATTAAAGATAAGAAAACCGCATTTTTTATTTTTTGCGTAGCTCCTAAAAAAGTACACAAACCTATAGTTATTCCCCATTGAAATAGATCAAAAGGTATAACTTTGTAAACAATCGAAAATACAATAATAACTACTAGTATAATAATTTTTTTAGGACCCATTATGATAATACATTTTACTTTACAATAGCCATCAAATATATGAAAAAAATCTCTTTTCATCAAAAAATAGGTAAAACAGGAGAAAAAATTGCCTTTAAAAAGCTCCAAAAAGAAGGATTTGAAATCTTACATACTTGCTGGCGATATGGACACTATGAGATAGATATTATTGCTTTAAACCCAACAAAAAAAATCTTACATTTTGTAGAAGTAAAAACACGTACCCATAAGTTACATGGGAACCCTGAAGAATCTATTTCAAAAAGAAAAATACATCAAATGATGGAATCTGCTAATCATTACCTCCAACTATATCCTAAATATATGTCTATACAATTTAATATCATCTCTATCGTATTAAATCCTATAACTTTAAAATGTACAGAATTTTTTATGATAGAAGATATATACGAGTACTAATCTAAATATAGCTATAATTAGTACTTAATAATTTTACTATTAGTCTATTTAGATAACATTAGTAATCTTCAACACATTGGTAGGTTGCTCTGTTGATGTAGGCGTACTGGCAATAAAAATAATCGTATTACCAGATTGTATTAAATGCTGTTGTCTTAAAATATTAACCACCGCATCTACTCTATTATCAAACCCTTCTTCCTCTGCACCATATAAGAATGCTTTTACTCCCCAAATCAAGTTGAGCTGTGTAAGTAAATACCTTTCTTTTACAAAAACAAAAATAGGAGAATGAGGACGATGACAACTTAAGAGACTAGCAGTACGACCTGAACGGCTAATAGCAGCGATTAAATCTATTTCTAATTCTCTAGAAATATCGCTTGCTGTTGTACAAAGCTGACGAGATAAATAATTACCTTTATCCGCATGCAAATCATCAGGTTTGAATTGTTTTAATACCTCCTTATCATTCACATAATCCAACTGCCAAGAGCTATTTTCTGCTTCTACCACTACCTTCACCATCGTTTCTACAGCTAATACAGAGTGTTCTCCATTCGCCGTTTCTCCACTAAGCATTACCGCATCAGCACCATCTAATACCGCATTAGCTATATCAGAAATTTCACTTCTATTGGGTTGTATTTTATCTAAAAGACTCTCCAACATTTGGGTAGCCACAATTACAGGGGTAGCCAATACAAGACATTTTTTTATAATATCTTTTTGTACAAAAGGTACTTTTTCATAAGGTATTTCAATACCTAAATCACCTCGTGCCACCATGATAGCATCGGTAGCTGAAATAAT
>JBOFDP010000064.1:0-4254 GCA_051647125.1 Chitinophagaceae bacterium
CTAGGAATTAGCAAGAGGATTAACAAGGAAATCCACGCCATAAGACTACTCCTTATGGTTATTTTAAGAGCTTGCGGAAACAAGCTCTTAATTTTTGGACTTCCTTATATTTTAATTTTATTATATCATAGTAGTTATCTAATATCTTCTCTGACTATTATATCGGAGTTTTTGAAGATTGTTTTAGTTTATTACTTATATGATGGCTCGGTTTGAATATAGTAATAGCAAAACAATATACGAATCGGACAGTGCAGAATATTTAAGATCGAGTTTCTATTTTATGGGATGAGAAGACTCCATAAACTTTTTCCATAGGTGTTTTTGTTATAGAGTTAGTCTTAGTAGGAGTGGATTTTATATTTTGTTATATTTTCTAAATGCTCTAATCAGTTCATATCCACCAAATATAATTAATAATTTCCCTAATATATAAACTATTACCCCAAAAATTTTTATATAATTCATATCTCCGGTGAGGTAGGCATTTTCTCCAATTAATTGATTATAATTTGTTGGGATAAAATATACTACTAATCCTTTAAAATAATCTGTAAGATTAATGATTTGTAAGTTATATGAAGTTAAGATATAGAAGGTTACAATATAAAAAAGATATAGATCTATTTTCCAAATACATTTCTTTTCATTATCTAATATACATTTGAATATGAAGACCAATACACCACTAGTCAACAAACAGAAAAAAACTCTCCAAAATAGATAGTGAGGAGTTATAAAAACAGTATACGAAAAAATCCACACCCATAAAGTAAACAATAAAGCCAGTATCCAATCTTGTCCATGATCATTCACTAATTTACTAATAGAAAGAATTATTTTTTCCTTCCAATGTTCACTCCACGATAACTCCTCATTATATAGTTGTTTTTCAGTGGCTTTATATTCAAGGGCTTTAATAATATTATTGATTTTTAACTCTTCATTTTTTAGTATGGTGGCTGTTTCCCAATTTGCACATTTAGGATAAAAATTAGTTCTTGTAAGAGAACCAACTATAGAAGAACCTTTTAAATCGATATACTTAATCGTATCTTCACTAAAATCAACTCGTCCATTAATAACAGTATTAGTGAAAATAAATTTTTCAATATTATTATATAATTTCTTTGATATCTTAGATCTATTCCTTGAATCGTCTTTTTGAGCTGTACCGTTTAGCCCCTCGAAATAAAGATGAGATGAATTATGTAAGATCAGATTGGTAAAAGTAGTAGCACCTTCAAAGGTAGCACCATAGAAAGCTCCTTGATTTCGAAATTCTGTATATTCAAAACTATTCTCTGTTAAGGTAGCATGACGAAAATCTGCTTTTTGATGAAATTCTGTAGATTCAAAACTATTCTCTGTTAAGGTAGCACCATAGAAAGCTCCTTGATTTCGAAATTCTGTATATTCAAAACTATTCTTTGTTAAGGTAGCATGATCGTCATTTCCTCTCTTATGATATTAATTTATCTCTATTATGATTTGCCATCTCTACTCTCCGTGTTCGATTGCATGCTCGACGGTGATTTTTGCTTGTTAGGTTTGTCCTATCTTTTTTAAGTTCATTATCGTTTTAGAGATTTCTATGTATATACTTGTTTATGATACTTTATTTATTTAACTGATCAATCCCTAAAACACTTTCTATTAATTGTTGCTTTTGCTTAATTAAGCTATTTATATAATTATTAAATTCTGTATTTGCGGGTGATCTTGGTATCAAGTTTAGACCTGTTAGGTGAGGAACTCTTGAATTACCAAATAGATAATCGTTTACATTATGATGAGTACTGTGATATAATTTTTTCAATTGATATAAATGTGTGTCCAAATCCATTTGGGAAATAAAATTTGTCTGAATTCGTGCATCTATTAACGTTTGAATATCAGTATTATTTGCTAATGCACAGATTGTGCCATGTCTTATATATATAGAATTGTTCTTAATATCAGCCCCTTCATTGGTAGAAAGGTAAGGTAAATGCTTTGGAGAAGATTTAACTCTAACTAATTGAATTTTTTTATCTTTTAGTTTTTCATATTCACTTGTATCATAACTATAGTTTTCAATATCAAAACTCAACACTGCGGGTATATAGTTTTGTACACTTTGTCTAATTTTTGCATCATCACAAAAGCTTTTTAATCCACAAACATCAATAGTACCATCCTCTTCTTGAGCTATACCAATAAATATAAGACCTCCTCCACTATTTGCCATTGCTAGTAAAATTTTTGCAAGCTTATCTTGTTTTATCCATTCTCGTTTAAAATCTACATAAGCTGTTTCAAATTCAGAATTTTTAAGAAACTTTGCTACAGTATCTTTGTTATAATCAGTAAGCATATTATATATATATTCTTTATGACGATTATTTTTTTTCATAAAATACTATCTCCTAAGTCCTACTACATCTGTTTGCTAGAAGGATTTTTTAATAATTTATTTAATCCCTAGAGAAAGGATTATTAGTTATAAAACATATCTTTTTTTCGTTCTTCCAAGTTTTGCTTTGTTGATAAACATTACTATGTGTTTATCAACAGTCGTCTTTATTTTTCTTACAATGACTTTTGACATATTGTAGCCATTTTTCATACCAATACCAAGTTTTTACTACCATAACACCATATGAGTAGACAGGGTTTTTGCCATCTGCATTATACCATAATTGAGTATGTTTGTACATGTTGAAGTTTGGGTGTTTTTTTTGAACCTCGGTGACAATTTGTGTTGGGCTGTATTTTTGTTTTTCTTTTTCTTTTTCTTTTTCTTTTATAACTACTGACGTATTAGCCGAGTTTGCCTTTGTATCTGAAGCGACAGAAAACTCTATAGTTTTATCTGCCTGATTTTTATGATTAACTAATTTACGTTCAAAAAATACTTTACACTGATATTTTCGATCCATAGGTATATTATTGGGAAGATTTTGTTCAAAATCTTCAATATACGTATGAATATTTTTAGGTAAAGAATCCTGCAAGGCTAGTGGCTTTAGTTGATCCATATCTAAACTGGTAAGCTGTAAACTAAAAGTAAGATTTTGATCAATTTTATTTTTTTCACCAAAAAATTTTTGTATGTAGTCATTATAGTTTAAAATACATGCTTGAAATTTTTCACTGATATGCTCATCAATTTTTCCTGTCATCTGATGTTCTATTTCATGGCGTATTCCAATTAAAAATTTTAGATTAGCTTTCGTTTGGTCGTCGATAGGGCAAGATTTTTCGTCTAAACATTTTTCTAATTCCCAATATTTAAACGCTCCTCTTCCAGTTCTATGAAATTTTTTAGATTTATTTTTTTGCTCGAAGTATCTATATTCTATATTTTTATTTTTATAATATGCGTGCATTAGATAAGTCCAAGAAATAATGGTAAGGACAATAAAGGTTTCGGATTTAAAAACAACTAAAGGATTGTTATATATTTGAATTGCGGATAGTATAGCCTCTTTTGATTTGACTAATAGTTCTTTTTTTTTCATTGTATAACTCTCTTATGATATTAATTTATCTCTATTATGATTTGCCATCTCTACTCTCCGTGTTCGATTGCATGCTCGACGGTGATTTTTGCTTGTTCGAGGAGAGATTTTGAGCGTTGTCGGTTTTGCTGTGCTTCGGTGATTTTGGAGGCGATTTGTTCTTGGATTTTTTTATCGATTAGGGGAACACGTGTTGCTAGAATATCTTCTGTTCTCCAATGTAGAATAATTGCTCCACCTGTAGTTTGCTCAATCTGATTTGAAATCACTCTTGAATTAAGTAGTAAGGCTAAAACTTCGCCACATATAAAAGAATTATCGGCTTTTACTCGTAAAATACCACTACTTGTTATCATTCGTTGAGGCTCATCATACAGATAATGAGCAATTCCTGCTGTTCCATCTTTGGATAATAAAATTTCTCCTTGTTGGGGTTGGTATTTTTGATTTTGATTATAAAATTTTTCTGTGAGTTTTACCGTGTTATCAAGATTAAGAGTATAAGGAGTTAGGTTGGCAATACGTACAAACGGTATACCATCTGTATTATATTCACTACTTCCAGGTTCTATACTTTTGATAATTGTTGAAATTTCCCCTAAAGTTTTATAGCCACCCTGATAAGAAGAAATCTTCTCAAGGATGGCGTCGTATTTGCTTTGGTAGTATTCGGCGTCGATGCGATCGGATTTTTTCGTTGTGGAGTAGGAGCGTATCGAGGTATTGAGAGTGTTTTTGGGAGGAGTCCAGT
>JBOFDP010000065.1:0-2618 GCA_051647125.1 Chitinophagaceae bacterium
TTTTCTTGTAATGATTTTAACAGTGTATATCCAGCTATCATAGCTAAAGGATTACCACTTAGAGTACCTGCCTGATAGACCTTCCCTAATGGTGCAATGTGTTGCATTATTGCTTTTTTTCCACCAAAAGCACCTACGGGCAATCCCGCTCCTATAACCTTCCCATAGGTTACCAAATCAGCTTCTATATTAAAAAACTCTTGAGCCCCTCCCAAGGATAATCTAAAACCTGTCATTATCTCATCAAATATCAAGATAATATTTTCTTGAGTACAAAGCTGTCTTAAATTTTCTAAAAATCCTTGTTGTGGTAATACACAACCCATATTTCCAGCTACAGGTTCAACAATAACAGCAGCTATTTCACCTTTATATTGTTCTATAATCTTTTTTAGTGTTTTGATATCATTATATGGCGCTATTAATGTATCTTGTGCTACACCCGGAGTAATCCCTGGAATTTGTTGTATATTGCAGGTAGCTACACCGCTACCGGCATTTACTAAAAATTCATTAGCATGACCATGATAACAACCATCAAATTTTATAAATTTATTTTTTCCTGTATATCCTCTTGCCAACCTCAATGCACTCATACAGGCTTCCGTGCCAGAGTTTACCATACGTATCATTTCTACCGAAGGTACTATACTATGTATAAGTTCTGCCATTTCTATTTCTAGTAGTGTAGGAGCTCCAAAAGAAGTAGAATCCAACACTTTTTCTTGAATAGCTTTTACCACAGGGGCGTAGGCATGACCTAAGATAAGAGGTCCCCAAGAACTTATAAAATCTATATATTTATTGTTATTCTCGTCAAACAAATAAGCTCCTGTGGCATTTTTTATAAATAGAGGATTTCCGCCTACACTTTTAAATGCTCTTACTGGAGAGTTTACTCCTCCAGGAATTACTTTTTGAGCACGTGCAAAAAATTCAATAGATTTATTGATATTCATGATATGATTTTATTTCTTCAGCTCTTTTTTAAACTACAAATGTATACTAATCAAAATGAATGGTCAAATATAGCATAATTTACTCTTTAGATAAAATCTTTTTTTCATGAGATATCATTTGTAAAATTTCTTTAGTGAAGTAGGTAGTTATTAGATCAGCTCCTGCACGTTTTATAGATAATAAAGATTCTATAATAGCTTTTTCTTCCTCTATCCATCCTTTTTCAGCAGATGCCTTAATCATAGCATATTCCCCACTCACTTGGTAAGTACTGACAGGTAAGGTAGAAATATTTTTTATTTCTCGAATAATATCCAAATAAAATCCTGCAGGCTTTACCATCACTATATCCGCACCTTCAAGCATATCCATTTTTGTTTCTTTTATAGCTTCTATCCTATTGGCAGGATTCATTTGGTAGGTTTTTTTATCTCCAAATCCAGGTTTGCTATCTAAAGCATCTCTAAAAGGACCATACAGACAGGAAGCATATTTTGCGCTATAACTCATAATGCCACAATGTAAATTCATTTCTTCCAAAGCTTTTCTAATAGCTATTATTCTCCCATCCATCATATCACTAGGGGCTACTATGTCCGCACCTGCTTGAGCATGGCTTATACTCATTTTTACAAGTGCTTCTACAGTTTTATCGTTTACTATGATTTCATTCTCTACTATGCCATCATGTCCATAGATAGAATAAGGATCTAAGGCTACATCTGTCATAACTACTATTTCAGGGCAAGCGTTTTTAATATGCTTGATACTCCTTTGCATGAGTCCATGAGGGTTATAGGATTCTTTTCCTGTATTGTCTTTCAAATGGTCTGATACTTTTGTAAATAACAATACACTTCGTAATCCTAAATCCCACAATTCTTTTACCTCTTTTTCTATCAAATTCAAAGAATAACGATAGTATTCGGGCATAGAAACAATCTCTTCTTTAATGTTACTTCCCTCTGTAATAAATATAGGTAAAATAAAATCTGAAGGGTGAAGGTGTGTTTCACATACCATATCTCTTATAGCATCTGATTGGCGTAGTATGCGAGGTCTATTTTGTAAATACATTGAGTTTTAAATTTTGTTAAAGCAAAAGTAATATAAATCCTTTAGAATGAAAGTTCTTAATTTATCATAGCGAATGTAGAATAATGAGAGATATTACTTGTTGTCTATCATTACAAGATTGTAAAATATCCTTTTGCTGTCTTGCTTTGGAATTAAAAATGAAGGGTTAATGACAAATTTATTCCTGCGATATAGGAAGGCTTGTAGATTATTTTTATATAAATTGATAAAATTTTTCATACTTTTTAGGCTTTAAATGATATACTCTTGGGAATAAGCTTGCCGTAAATAAGCCGAATAACACCACTAGATAATCAAGAGTAGGCAAAAAATTAAGAATTTATTCGTTATTATATGAGAAAACTAAATTTTATTTGTAATGGGTTTTGGTATCTAATTCATTTTAAAATTTATTTATTATTTTACTAAAAAAAAATTCATTATGACAAAAATATTATTATTATCCACTATGTCTGATATTTATCATTTCTTGCAAGACACCACAATATTTATCTTCTGTACAATTAAATTCGAAATTACCTGCATTGAAACCATATATTGATATGCAAAGTTTGGAAACT
>JBOFDP010000066.1:0-9616 GCA_051647125.1 Chitinophagaceae bacterium
TTGATTAACTATAATATTTTTAAAGTTGGGATTTTGTAATTCAGGAATTCTCAATAAGGTATATCCTCCTGGTTGTGTTTCTAAAAATAATTGATCATTATTTTGATTAGAATAATGATCATTAAAAATAGAACTTCTATCTTTTGTTACATTTAAAGCATATGCCGAACTATCGAGACGAAAATAAAATTTGGCAATAAATGGACTATCCGGATATGCGGGGTCATGATAATAGAGAGAGAGACGAGTAGTTGTATCTAATAATGAGATATAAGATAAACTATTACCATAATCCTTATCTGGGGTTATTTTTAATCCAGGAAACAACGTATTCCACTTATCATCAGTACCAAAAGCTGTAGTATCTACTACATAAGCATTCAATAATTTTTGAGCAAAATTATCATCTAAATTTATTCGATATTGTCCTATTACAGCCTCTCTATAAGAATAAAAAGAATCAAACCTACTTCTTATATCTATAGGATTTGGATTAATATTTAAATTAGGCGAATTGACAGTAATTTGATTATTTAAGACATTAAAAAATGAAGAAATATTTTTTAATAAAAAATTTGCATCGGTAATTTCATTAACCTCATATTTTATAAAATTTTTAATTACCGTATCTCCCCAGACATAAACGACCTTTAAACCTAATACGATAGAATCGATTGTTGGATTTTTAGTTTGTAAAACATAGGGATATACAGGGGGTTTTAATTGTAAATAAATACTTGTAGATACCCCTCCAAAATATTGATCATTGTAATATCCCAAAGGAAAAAGTTCCGTTACTGGGTGTATCGCTATAGTATCATGATCGGGAAACAACTTATCCTCAAGCGTATATACTTCTAAAATAGTATCTACCAAATTGGTATTATTATTAGCTTCCAACAACTCCTTACCTACCAAACTATCCAAGCTCTTTTGACAAGCTGCACCTAATAAAATAATGAAAAAATATAGAATCGATTTACTGTAGTTCATTAAAATATAATCAATTTTTTTATTTATCTGTTAATTTTTCATAGAGTTCAAAATAATCATCCATACTATTAGTTACTCCATAAGAAAGAATTGTTTTTCCTTTTAATTCTTCTAATTCTTTAATAAACTTCTGTTCTATTTTAGGATTACAAAAACTAATCACGTCAGCATAAGTAGCGCCTCCTCTCATACAGCCCTTATGATTTAAGGACTTAAAAGATTCCATATGCTCTGGCTTTATGCTATCATGAATGCTAGCTAACTTTAAAAAATTTTTATTTAATGAATCCGTGAATGTAATATCATTCATCGTAAAAATAATCTTACTTTTAGAAAATACAGATTCCCTTTTATACATCGTTTTTATATACAGAGGTATCAGTGCAGTCATAAACCCCCCACAATGAATAATATTAGGGGGCCAGCCAAATTTTTTCATGATTTCTAAAGCACTCTTACAAAAAAAGATATTCCTTAATTCATTATCATCATACCATTTCCCTTCTTCATCATGTAATAAAGCTTTACGTTTAAACATTTCCTCATTATCTAAGAAATATATTTGTAAGCGAGCATTAGGCAAAGAAGCTACCTTTATCTGCAAAATATAATCCTTGCCATTAAGATGAATAGTAAGTCCTGACAAACGCACTACCTCATGCAAACGATGACGCCTTTCATTAATAGTACCAAATCTTGGCATAATACAACGCACTTCATAACCCTTTTGATTAGAGAACACTGCCAGTTTATTGAGCAAATCCGCAAACTCTGTAAGCTCTAAGAAAGGCTTCATTTCACCACTAATATATAGAATCCGTTTTTTCTGTACCATAGCCTAATTTACGCATTGTGGATTGATAAGATTATTTGTTTTATTCCTAAATAATCCTAAAATAGTAAACCCATGCAAACTTAATACAAATATTTCAAATTCTTTTTAAAATTAAATTAAAATACATTTTTTATTGAATTATTCTATATATTTGTTGCTTGTTTTAAATGTAAAATAATTATGAAGTTTAAGAGTTTGGTAATAACTTTGGTAATAGTTCTAACTATTATATCATTATTTCAACTTTCCTTTACATGGTTTGTGAAAAAACATGAGCATAAAATGTATCAAAGTACATTTGAATGGGTAAGAAAAGCGTTCCCCACTCCAGAACAAAAGTATTCGAATGATCCTGTACAACAATCACTATACAAAGATTCTTTAGAAATTATCTTTAATAATCGTTATAAAAAACTATTAGATAGTACTAAGGACGAGACCATCACTTATGGATTACAAGGACCTATTAGTTATCAAAAAGCAAAAGAAAATGAACTAAACTTAGGTTTGGATTTACAAGGAGGGATGAGCGTTACTCTTGAAGTAAACTTAGAAGATATGATTAGAGGGATGGTACTCAATCCTAAAGATACCATTCTCAATCAAGCACTATCTAATGCTACTAAATTAAGAGGTAATAGTAATCTTAATTATATAGAGCTTTTTGTTGAAGAATATAAAAAACTAAATCCTAATATCCCAATTATTGCAATCTTTAACCTTACTAAGGTTAAACAATTACAGGGAAAAGCTTCCGAAGCAGACATTATACAATCCTTACAACAAGATGCAGACTTAGCTGTAGAGAATACATTTAATATATTGCTCAATAGAATTGACCAATTTGGAGTAGCTCAACCTTATATTAACTTAGATAAAAGTAAAGGGTTAATCACAGTAGAATTAGCAGGAGTAAACAATCCGGAAAGGGTACGAAAATATTTACAATCCTCTGCAAACTTAGAATTTTTTGAAGTATATACTGATAATCAAATTAAAGATGCTCTAATAGTTGCAGAAAAAACTATTGAAAACTTAGCCAATCAACAAAAAGTATTAGATACTAAATCTGAGGAAGAAAATACTTCAAGAATAAATACTAGTAAAATGAATCCCACAGAAAAGCTATTAGCAGGCTCTTCTAAAAATAGTTCTAATGGGCAAGTATCTAATAGCCAAAATCCATTAACCCAATTACTCAATAAAGCTCGTGAAAACGGAGCTGAAATAGGTATTGTAGCATTGCAAGATACTGCCACTTTAGGAGAATATTTACGCAATCCTACAATAAAAGCATTATTTCCATCGGATTTGGTATTTATGTATAGCATGCCTATAAGAGTTAAGGATAAAACTACTAATAATCTATATTTATATGCCATTAAAGTACCTACAAATGGTGCTCCTTTGGATGGTAAACATATTATAGATGCTAATCAGGATTTTGACCAAACTCGTGGTGGAATGGTTATCGTTAATATGGAGATGGATACCGAAGGAGCTACTATTTGGGGAAATTTAACACAAAGAAATGTAGGGCGTCCTATTGCAGTAGTAATGGATAACACGGTATACACTGCTCCTAGTGTAAATGAGCCTATACTTACTGGCAGATCTCAAATATCCGGTAATTATACCGTACAAGAAGGCAGTGATTTTGCCAAACTATTAAAAGCAGGTAGACTGCCCGCACCAGCTGTTATAGTACAAGAACAATTAGTAGGTCCTACTTTAGGGCAACGAGCTATAGATGGAGGTTTACTATCATTTGCTATTGCTTTTGGTGTAATATTTTTACTCATGTTGTTATACTACAACGTAAGTGGCTGGATTGCCGATGTAGCACTTATCTTAAATCTATTCTTTACTGTAGGTGTATTAAGTGCCTTAGGGGCTACGCTTACTGCTCCAGGTATTGCAGGTTTAGTACTGACTATAGGAATGGCAGTAGATACTAATGTGCTTATTTTTGAACGTATTAAAGAAGAACTCTCTTTGGGGAAAGGATTAAATATTGCTATCAAACAGGGATATAAAAAATCATTAGCTCCTATATTAGACTCTCATATTACATCATTCCTTACTGCACTTATTTTATTTAATTTTGGATTAGGACCTATCAAAGGTTTTGCAACTACTCAGATGTTAGGTATTGTTTTATCTTTATTTTGCGGTATTTTAGTATCTAGATTACTTAATGATTGGTGGATGAAGAAATATAAAAATATAAAATATTTTACACCTATTTCTAAAAAAATATTTACCCATAATAATATTCCTTTTGTTACATGGAGAAAATACGCCTATGTCCTTTCTTTCCTCTTACTCATAGTGGGTATAAGTTCTTTTTGGAATGGATTTGATGAAGGAGTAGAATTTGCGGGGGGACGTTCTTATCAAGTACGTTTTGAACAACCTGTAAATATAGAGCAAGTGCGAGAATCATTGAAACAATCTTTTGGAGAAAATCCAATTATAAAGACTGTAGGGAATAACTATCAATTAGATATAACCACATCATACCTAATAAAAGAAAATCCTACAATTGCCGAAAAACAAGTAGAGGAGAAACTTTACGAAGGACTACAACCTTACCTAGCAAAAGGAATCACCTTATCTGATTTTAATAATCAGCATATATTGGGTTCTAAAACTATCTTACCTACCATCTCTGATAATTTAAAAAAAGGAGCTACCTGGGCTACCATTTTGTCATTAATTATTATTGCCTTGTATATACTCATACGATTTAGAAATTGGCTGTATTCATTAGGTACTATATTATCCTTATTCCACGATGTTTTAGTCATATTAGCTGTATTCTCTTATTGTAGAAAATGGGTACCTTTCCCACTTGAAATAGATCAACATTTTATTGCTGCTATTCTTACCGTTATTGGATTTTCTATGAATGATACGGTGATAGTATTTGATAGAATACGAGAATATAGTAGAAAATTAGTGGGTAAGAGCAAGTCCGAAATTATCAATGAAGCTATTAATCATACTTTAAGTAGAACTATCATGACCTCTCTAACCATATTTCTCACTATATTAATATTATTCTTATTAGGTGGAGAAGCCACTAAAGGATTTGCGTTTGCAATGTTGATAGGCGTAATAACAGGTACATATTCTTCTATTTTTGTAGCTGCACCTGTATTATTGGATTTCAATTTTAAAAAGAAAGTATAAAAGTTAGTTCTTCACTTATTAAATAAAAAAAATTTATTTTATTCCCATTCTATCGTAGCAGGTGGCTTGGAGCTAATATCATAAACTACTCTATTTATACCTTTTACTTTATTAATAATTGTATTAGATACAAGATGTAAAAAATGATGAGGCAAAGGAGCAGCTTCTGCAGTCATTCCATCAGTAGAAAGTACAGCACGAAGTACTACAGTATTTTCATAAGTACGCTCATCTCCCATAACTCCTACAGATTGGATAGGGAGCAAAATTACCCCTGCCTGCCATACCTTAGAATAAAGTTTATGAGTTTTTAATGCTTCTATAAAAATAGCATCTGCTTCCTGTAAAATTTTAACTTTATGAGCAGTTATTTCTCCCAAAATACGAACCCCAAGTCCTGGTCCAGGAAAAGGATGTCTATGAATCAATATATCTGGTAATTGCAAGGATTCTCCTACCCTACGAACTTCATCTTTAAATAATAATCGTAATGGCTCTACTACTTTCAGTCTCATTCTTTCTGGCAAGCCTCCTACATTATGATGAGACTTAATTACCATACCCGTAATAGATAAAGATTCTATTACATCAGGATAAATAGTACCCTGTGCTAACCATTGTATATTACCCAATTTCTGAGCCTCTTTTTCTAAAATATCTATAAATCCCTTGCCTATAATTTTACGTTTTAGCTCAGGATCTATAATGCCTTTTAACTGCTCATAAAAATATTTTTCTGCTCTTACGCTAATAATATTTAATCCTAATGATTTATAATTCTCTAATACTTGTTCAAATTCATTTTTTCGTAACAAACCATTATCAATAAATATACAATGCAAGTTTTTCCCTATAACTTTTTGTAAAAGCATAGATGCCACAGAAGAATCTACCCCTCCCGAAAGGGCAAGTAGAACTTGGTCATTTTGTAATTTCTCTTGTAGCTCATAAATAGCAGTTTCTATAAATACATCAGGAGTCCAATCTGACTTCATATTACAAATATCTAATACAAAATTTTTCAATATCTTAAAACCCTCTTCTGAATGATACACTTCAGGATGAAACTGTACTCCAAAAGTATTTTCACCTTCTATAACATAGGCAGCATAAAGCACATCTTTAGTAGAAGCTACTATTTTGAAAAGAGGAGAAAGCTCCATAATAGTATCCCCATGAGACATCCATACTTGCGATCCTATACGCACTCCTTTCATCAAACTACAACTACTCTCTATTTTCTCTAAATAAGCCTTGCCATATTCTCTATTTAAAGTATTCTCTACCTTGCCTCCCTCTATATATGCAATATATTGAGCTCCATAACAAATACCCAGTATAGGAATTTTTCCCCGTATATTTGACAATGATACTTTAAATGCATCTTTATCATTTACCGAATAAGGACTACCCGAAAGGATTACCCCTTTTACAGAAAAATCTCCCTTAGGAAACTTATTATAAGGCACTATTTCACAATACACATTCATTTCCCTCACCCTGCGAGCAATAAGCTGTGTATATTGAGAACCAAAATCAAGGATAATAATTTTTTCTTGCATAAGGTGCAAATATAATTTAAAAATAAAGTTTAGAGAATTAGAATCTATAGTACAATAAAAGATACTCTATAGCAAAACAATAAATATAGTACATTCTTAATCTCAATATACTTAAAATATGACCATTCTTATTTTAAATCTCTTTAATTTATCAGGAAGAAGTTTATATTTCTCTTTTTTGTTGAAAAAAAGATTGTATCAAAGTCTTACATTCTTCTTCTAAAATCTGGCTAACAAGGTTTGTTTTAGGATGAAAAGGAAAAGTATTATATCTAGAAAATCCATTTTTTTCATCTTTACATCCATAAACTATTTGGTTAATTTTAGACCAATATAAAGCCCCTGCACACATTAAACAAGGCTCTATAGTAACATATAAAGTAGCCTTTGATAAATACTTACTACCCAAATAATTGAAAGCTGATGTAAGAGCTATCATTTCCGCATGAGCAGTACAATCATTAAGTTTCTGTACCTGATTATATCCACGTGCAATAATTTTATCTCCAGTAGTAATAATAGCACCTATAGGCAATTCTTCTTCCTCCAAAGCAAGTAAGGCTTCTTTTAAAGCATAGCGCATCCAATATTCATGAGTTAATGGATTATTCATAATAACAGGATATTTAAATAAAAAACCACCTTGATTACTCTTGGTGGTTAATATTTATTTATATAAAATAAACTATTTCTTTTTGTTTAATCCTTGTAAAATTTCAGTAGTAATATCATACGCAGGATGTTTATAGTAAACTAATCCTTGTTGCCCAACAATGACATAAGTATATCCATTTTGTTCAGCATAAATTCTTGCAAAATTTTCTATATTTTGATTTAGTTTCAATAAGCTAACATTACGTTCATTAGCAAGTTCCATCTGAAGTTTTTCTCCCCGTTGTTGAAATTTAGCTTGCATATTATATAATTCCTCCTGAGCTACTTTTTGTTGCATAGCTCCCATTGTAGTATAATCCTTCTGCAAAGATTCTAATTTCCTTTTATACTGATTTTCCATAGATGCCAACTCCGCTTTTATTTTATTTTCTTTGTCCTCTAAAAATTTTCTTGTATCTAAAAATTCAGTATAATTATTTTGCAATGAATCCATTTCAAAATAAGCAATTTTAATACCTCCATTACTTACTACATCAGTAGAGGATTTCACATTATAATTTTTAAAAATCATAATACCCATAACTAAACATAATACCCATAATATAGCGTAAGAAATCCAGAAACTTTTTTTTATCATATGTAATATTTTTTGCGGTAAAAATAAATTTTTTATTTAATATATCCTAAAATTTTTAGCATCTGCTTGGGAGTTTGCTCTTGGGAATATATCCAATCCACCAATGCCCCATTTTTATCTTTTTCTATAATAATATGCTTAGGAGAAGGAATCAAACAATGTTTAATACCTCCATAACCACTAATTTGATCTTGATAAGCACCTGTATGAAAAAAACCTATATACAAAGGAGCTTCTTCTCCAGTAATTTTAGGTAAAAAAACCTCATTTACATGCTCCTCAGAGTCGTAATAGTCGTGACTATCACAAGTAATTCCTCCAAGTACAACACGTTGATATTCATTATCCCACTTATTTATAGGAAGCATTAAAAATCGCTCTCCTATTCCCCATGTATCAGGAAGGGTCGTAATAAAAGAAGAATCTATCATATACCAAATTTCTCTTTCATTTTGTACTTTTTGTTGCATAACACTATAGAAATTAGCCATACTTTCACCTACGGTATAGCTTCCAAATTCTGTAAAAATATGAGGCATCGCCACCTTAGTTTTTCTACATGCGGTAGCAATAGTTTTCACAATTTCATTAATCATAAATTGATAATCATAATCAAATTGCAACGAATGTTTAATAGGAAATCCACCTCCTATATTCAGGCAGTCAAGCTCTGGACAAATTTTCTTTAATCTACAATAAAGATTTACAAACTTATTAAGCTCACTCCAATAATAAATATCATCTTTAATTCCTTTATTCAAAAAAATATGCAACATCTTTAGTTGGATTTTTTTTTCATTCCCTTCTATCTGATCTACATAAAATTCTAAAATATCTTTGGCTTTAATTCCTAACCTACTCGTATAAAAAGGAAATGTAGGTTCTTCTTCTGCTGCCATTCGTATACCTACCTGAAAAGGTTTTTTAATACTTTTTACATATGAAAAAAGCTCATTTTCATTATCCAAAATAGGAATTATATTAAATCCCTGATTAACTAATTTACATATTTTTTGAGTATATGATTTAAGTTTATGACCATTACAAATAATAAAAGTTTCTTTAGTAATCTTTTTTTTATGATATAAATTTTCTATTAAATCCATATCAAAAGAGGAGGATGTTTCTATATGAGTATCGTATTTTAATACCTCCTCCATAATAAACGCAAAATGAGAACTTTTAGTACAATAACAATAATAATATTCTCCTACATATTTATTTTTTTTAAAAGCCGTTTTAAACATAGCTTTTGCCTTGTTAATTTGGTGTTCAATTTTTGGGAGATAAGAAATCTTTAAAGGCGTTCCATACTTTTCTATTAACTGTTTTAAATCTAAATTATGAAAAAATAAAGAGTTTTTTTTCAATGCAAATTCTCCTTGAGGAAACTCAAAGGTTTGTTCCACCAAGTCGGTATAGGTATTATTCATTTTCCCAAAAAAATTTTATTTAATTATAAAATAAGCAAAAAAATACCGAATGATATTTATTTTTTCATTCGGTAAATATTATATATTTTTCAATGTAATATTGCTTAAAATATTAAAACTATCTAGTTTTTTACTTGAGCCACAATCTTTGAAAAAGTTTCAGGATTATTCATTGCCATATCTGCTAAAACTTTCCTATCTAGCTCTATACCTTTTTTATGTAAAGCATTAATAAAAGAAGAATAATTAATACCTTCATTTCTCAAAGCGGCATTAATACGCAAAATCCATAATCTGCGATAATCTCTTTTCTTTACTTTTCTACCTATATAAGAATAGGTCATTC
>JBOFDP010000067.1:0-21316 GCA_051647125.1 Chitinophagaceae bacterium
CAAATTTAGATTTTATAACAGGTGAAATTTGCCCTTTCTTAAGCTTAAATGCTGCAGTAAAAAATGTAGGGTCCCACATTTGTTTGTCATTAATATTTAATTCAAATATTCCTTTATTCTCAACCACAGAAGGATCTTCGGATTCTCGTTCTGCAAGCATAGAAAAAGATACCCTTTTAGCTAAAATTTGTTGTCTATACTCGGTCAATTGATTAATAATATATCTATCTAAATCTGGCGATGATTCTGGGTAAATAACTATACTCCCTACTTCTACCTCCTCCTCATAAAAAGGAAGGCTATCTTTTGAGGTGGCATTAAAACAATCTTTTACTTCTTTTGGTGTAAATCGTACATTGCTAACTACTTTATTCTGCATGGCTTTAGCTAACAATTGTTCTTTAAACATATCATGCATATCTTTTTTTAGTTCTCCAATTGATTGCCCTGCAATTTCTTCAAGCATAGCTTTTGAACCATATACTTGAGTCATTCTACGAATACGATTATCCATTTCCGTCTGTATTTCATCTTCCGTTATAGGTAACGAATCTCTTTCTGCCTGAAGGGATAACAACTTTTGGATAAGAATTGTTTCTAATAAAACACAACTAGCATTTTCTGGTAATGGTTGATTATTTCGTTTAGCATCTAATATAATGTTATCAATATCAGATGCTAAAATAATTTTATTACCTATCACTGCTATAATTTTATCTGAAGCATTTTGTGCTTTCACAATACTCAATGAAAGCAAAATTAAGAATAAAATATATACTTTTTTCATTATGCAAAGAATTTATTATAGCGTTCGTTTAATCTCTTGGATTTCATAAAATTCTAATATATCTCCAACCTTAATATCACTATAATTTTTGACAGTTAATCCACATTCCATATTAGTTCCAACCTCTTTGACATTATCTTTATAACGCTTTAAAGAGGACAGTTCTGCATTTACATTATCTCCTGAAGGATATACTACAATACCATCACGTACTACACGTACTTTTGCATTTCTATTTACTTTTCCATCTATCACAAAACATCCTGCTATCACAACTTTATCTATCTTAAATACATTTCTAATTTCAGCATTCCCAAGAATCACTTCTGTAACAGTAGGTTGTAGCATTCCTTCTATTGCATTTTTAGTTTCTTCTATAGCATTATAGATAATGGAATATGTTTTTATTTGAATACTTTGTTCTTCAGCAAGTTTATTTGCTTGTAAAGAAGGACGGACTTGAAATCCAATAATAATTGCATCGGAGGCAGAAGCTAATAAAACATCACTTTCTGAAATTTGCCCCACAGCTTTATGTACAACTGTTATTACAATTTCATCCGTAGACAATTTTTGAAGTGAATCTCCTAAAGCTTCTATAGAGCCATCTACATCTCCTTTAATAATCAGTTTAAGTTCTCTAAAATTACCTAAGGCTCGGCGACGACCAATTTCATCAAGCGTAATATGTTTCTGAGCTCGTAAGCCTTGTTCTCTAAGTAATTGTTCTCGTTTAGAAGCAATTTGTTTAACCTCTGATTCATCAACATACACTTTAAAAGATTCTCCTGATTGAGGAGCTCCATTTAATCCTAACACCAATACAGGTGTAGAAGGAGAAGCTTCATTAATTTTTTTATCTCTTTCATTAAACATGGCTTTTACTTTTCCATAATAATGCCCTGCCAACATCATATCACCTACACGAAGTGTCCCATTTTGTACAAGAATATTTGTAACATATCCTCTTCCTTTATCTAAGGAAGCTTCTATAATAGTTCCATTTGCAAGTTTATTAGGATTTGATTTCAAATTTTGGATCTCTGCTTCTAATAATATTTTCTCTAATAAAAGATCTACATTAAGTCCTTTTTTTGCTGATATTTCCTGGCACTGATAGTGACCTCCCCAGTCTTCTACCAACAAATTCATATTTGCCAATTGTTCCTTAATTTTTTCAGGATTAGCACCTTCCTTATCAATCTTATTAATAGCAAAAATCATAGATACACTTGCTGCCTGTGCATGGCTAATGGCTTCTCTGGTTTGAAGCATAATAGCATCATCTGCAGCGATTACAATGACAACAATATCTGTAACTTTTGCTCCTCTTGCTCGCATAGCGGTAAAAGCTTCGTGTCCAGGTGTATCTAAAAAAGTAATTTGTTTGCCATTTTCCAAAGTTACTTCATAAGCACCAATATGTTGAGTAATACCTCCCGCCTCTCCGGCTACCACATTACTAGAACGAATATAATCTAACAATGAAGTTTTTCCATGATCCACATGCCCCATTATAGTAACAATAGGGATACGAGGTTCTAAATCCTCTTCCGCATCTTGTTCTTCTTTATTATCTTCAAAATCAGTACTTACAAACTGTACTTCATAATTAAATTCATTAGCCACCAATTCTATAACTTCGGCATCTATTCTCTGATTAATAGACACCATCATTCCTAAAGACATACATTTCCCTATAACCTCTGGAACACTCACATTCATTAAACTTGCCAACTCAGAAACACTTATAAACTCAGTTAGTTTCAATACGTTAGAAGCTCCTATGGGTTGCTTGTGTTGAAGAGATTCTCTCTTTTCTCTTCTATATTTTGATGATTTAAAATTTCTATTACTATGAGAAGAAGACACTATTTTAGCTTGAGTATTTTTAAAGCTTCTAACAACTGCCTTATTATCAACAGGTGTATATTTTTCGCCTTCTTTTGGTTTTCTATCATATTGCTTATTAAAATCTTTTTGCTTCTTATCATCCTCTCTTTTAGAAGGCTTAGCAATAACAATCCTCTTTCTTTTCTTTTTAGTATCTCTGCTATCTTGTTGATTATGAGTATTACTAATCTTAGGAGGATCTACAGGCAAATCTATTTTACCAATAATCTTAAGTTGTTCTAATTTTTTAATCTTTGTTTCTATCAAAGGAGGCTCTTCTGTTTTGAGAACTTCAATAACCTTTTCCGTAACAACAACGGGTTGCTCCTCTTCCTTGTTGTCCTCTACAACTGGTAAAGAAATAACTTCCTCAACTATCTCAATAACTTCTTCTTTAAAGGGTTGAGCAGCAGAAAGTATTTCTTGTTCGGACTCACTAACAGGCGTGAATAAATCAATAGCATCTACCTTAGAAGCCTGTTTGGATTTTGGTTTTGATTTCTTTTTGCTTAATTTCTCAACATTAGATTTATTGATACTATCCAACTCAACCTTATCCACTATCTTAGGAGGCTGAATCTCTGGGATTTCCGCTTTTATTACACTGGGTTCAGTAACGATTGGGGTTTTTTCCGCTACGTCTTCTTTTACTTGTTTACTATAAATTTCTATCTGATCACTTTTAATTTTTGTGATTTTATCATCTTGAAATTCTTTTTGTAAAGCTTCATACATTTCCTGTGTTAGCTTTGAATTATGTGTTAATTCTTCAGCTTTAAAACCTTTTTGCCCTAAAAATTCTATCAAGGTATCTTTCCCTATATTAAACTCTTTAGCGGCAGCAGTCAATCTTGGTAAGCTTTTATTGTCCGTCATAAACAAGTATTCTTTTAATTCTGTATTTTATTCATTTTCAAATTCTTTCTCTAACACATTCCGAATATGAGAGATAGTATCTTTTTCCAAATCTGTTCTACGTTCTAAATCGTCATCACTCAATGTCAATACACTTCTTGCAGTATCACAACCTACTTTTTTCAACTCATTAATAATCCATTGATCTATTTCATCATTAAACTCATCTATACTAATATCATATTCCGCCTCATTCTGTTCATCTTCTCTATATACATCAATTTCATATCCTGTAAGTTCACACGCCAATTTAATATTAACCCCTCTTTTTCCAATTGCCATACTAATATCTTCAGGCTTTAGATATACTAGAGCTTGTTGATTTTCTTTATCAATATCAATATGAGGGATATGAGAAATTTGCAAGGCTCGCTGTAGCAATAATTGCGTGTTAGATGTCCAATTTATCACATCAATATTTTCATTTCTTAATTCTCTTACAATACCGTGAATACGATTTCCTTTAATACCTACACAAGCTCCTACAGGATCTATTCTGTCATCATAAGATTCTACTGCAACTTTTGCCCTTTCTCCTGGTTCTCTAACTATTTTTTTTATAGCTATTAACCCATCAAAAATTTCAGGCACTTCTATCTCTAAAAGTTTCGCTAAAAACGAATGATGAGTACGACTTAAAATAACCAAAGGAACACCATTGCGAACATCTACTTTTTTTATCACCGCTCTTACATTTTCTCCTTTTTTAAAATAATCTCTAGGGATTTGTTCTTGTTTGGGAAGAATCAACTCATTGCCATCTTCATCTAATAATAAAACTTCTTTTTTCCATACTTGATAAACCTCACCATTAACGACATCTCCTATGCGATCTGCATATTTTTTAGCTAATTTACTTTTCTTTAAATCACTAATACGAGTTACTAAAGTTTGTCTTACAGAAAAAATAGCCCTCCTCCCAAAATCAGCCAAATCAACATCTTCATACACATCCTCTCCAACTTCAAAACTATCATCTATTTTAGTAGCTTCCGAATAAGAAATTTCTAAATAATTATCATACACATCATCATCAGCCACAATTTTCCGACGACGTAATATTTCCAAATCTCCTTTTTCTGCATTAATAATAATGTCAAAATTTTCATCACTCCCATAATTTTTACGTAACAATGCTTTAAATACATCTTCAATTACCTTGATTAACGTAGGACGGTCTATACTTTCTGCATCTTTAAATTCTTGAAAGGCTTCAATCAAATTGATACTTGTCATAATTATTCTTTTTTAAAAATCCACTTCTATAATTGCTCTTTTTATACTATTTATATTAATATTTTTCATCTCTACTATTCCTTTTTTAGCTTTCCCCTTTATTTTCTCCACAACAATATATTCCTCCTTAACTTCTATAAGTTTACCTTCTACCTGAGTTAGTTCCTCTAATGCTTTAAAATAATGTACTGTTATTTTTCTACCTATATTAACAGCATATTGTCTATGATCTACCAAATGCTCTCCTACGCCAAAGGAAGAAACTTCCAATTCAAAATTACCCTCTTGATATGTTGTAATTTCTTCTTCTATACGCATCCTAATATTATAATTCCACTGACTACATAAGTCTAAAGATACACTACGTTCTCCATCTACTAAAATCTGAATTTTATTTTTAGTAATCATTTTTACAGCAACCACAAAAAAACCATCGTGTTCTATTATATGCTTTGCTATTAAAATAATTTGTTCCTTCATAATTGTATTTTACCTAAAATTAGAAAGGGAACGTTTGCCTTCGTCCCCTTTTAATTAAATTACACCTTGCAAATATAAACAATTTTTTATTAAAAAATAAAAAGATAATTTACCTGACTCTATAAAAAGTATTTACACTTCAAATTTGGAAATTCTTACATCTAATAATGATTTTATAACCACCATGTAACATCTATTTCATAGAACTTATTTTTATTAGATATATGCTATATTATGATGTTTGATATAATTTTTATATTAAATTATTAATTGTATAACTTTGTGTATTAAATTCAAACTTCTGATATGGCTCTTACAAATAAACTATTTGGTCTGTTGTTCTTTACAATTACTGTCCTAAATGCTCAAGACAATCTTCGTCGTCCCTCTTCTTTACAAATGGCATGGCAGCAAATGGAACGAACGGCTTTTATACACTTTAGTATTAATACATTTACAGATATGGAATGGGGCTATGGCAATGAATCCCCTACTTTATTTAACCCAACAGATTTAGACTGTGATCAGTGGATACGTATTTTTAAAAATGCTGGCATGACAGGGGTTATACTTACCGCTAAACATCATGATGGATTTTGTTTGTGGCCCTCAGCCTATACAGAACATAGTGTAAAAAATTCACCCTGGAGGAAAGGTAAAGGTGATGTGGTCAAAGAGGTGGCTGATGCTTGTAAAAAATATGGTCTCAAATTTGGATTATATCTCTCCCCTTGGGATTGTAATCACCCTGATTATGGTAATGATAAATATGTCACCTATTTTCAAAATCAACTTCGTGAATTGCTAACGCAATATGGAGAGATTTATGAAATTTGGTTTGATAGTGCTAATGGTGGTCGAGGCTATTATAGTACTGACTCACTCCATAACCGAAATATTCCCGAAAAATATTATGCATGGAATCAGGCTGTGGAGATTGTTAGAGAGCTACAACCAAAATGTATTATACATGGTGGTGGTATTTCAGATATTCGTTGGGTGGGAAATGAAGAAGGTCATGCAGGAAAAACACATTGGAGTACTATGTACCCATCAGACCAGTTCCCTAAAAGCACTCATGAACCCCAAGAGTTTAATAAAGGACATCAGTTTGGTACATTGTGGCAACCTTCGGAAACGGATGTCTCTATTCGCCCAGGATGGTATTATCATTCCTCAGAAGATCATCAAGTAAAAAGTATTACTGAATTAATGAAAATTTATTATGAAAGTGTTGGTAGAAATAGTGTGCTTTTACTAAATGTACCTCCCAATAAAACAGGTAAGATATATCCTACAGATTCTGCCAATTTACTACAATGGGAAAAGCAAATACAAGCAGAATTTTCTAATCCTATTTTGAAGAGTAGTGATAAAATAAAAGAATTTAAGGAGTATAAAACCGCCCCTTCTATTGGCTATGGAGAAGGGTACTCTCTTTGGGAAAATACCATAAATGTAGTATTTAAAAAAGAAGAAACTATAAATCGAATAGTATTGCAAGAAGATATTACGAAAGGACAAACTGTCGTCCAATTTATTGTAGAATATGAATATAAAGGGGTGTGGAAGGTATTAGACACACAAACCACTATTGGATATAAACGTATATTACATTTTGCTGAAATTACTGCAAATAAAATATGTATTAAAATAAAAGGATACGAAGAACCCTGGGTATCGGTATCTTTTTATCGTGCCTCTGTATTGTTACAAGCACCTATAATTACTCGTGATGCAGGTGGTATAATAACTATTCATGCTTCAGATCCTAATATACCAATAGAGTATAGAATGAATAATGGGAAATATCAGCTTTATAAATATCCCTTTAAGGCAGATGGCAAGGTTACTATTGAAGCTGTATCTTATGGTAAGAATAAGAAAAAATCACCCGTAGGTAAGCGTGTATTTAAATACTCTAAACAAGATTGGAAAGTAGGAGGAGATACTGATAATAAGACCACTAAAATTTTGTTTGATGATGAAGTACGTACCAATTGGATTTCTGAAAAAAATCAGACGTTTGTTATCATAGATTTTGGAAAAATAAAAACCCTTTCAGGAATGAGTTATACACCAGATCAGGGACGATATCCGTATGGATTAGCCGAAAACTATACTATTTATATTTCTAATGATGCTAAAAACTGGACTACTATCAAAAAGGGAGAGTTTTTTAATATAAAAAATAATAGAATAGCTCAAAAAATTTTATTTGATAAAAATATACGAGGAAAATATATTAAATTTGAAGCAAATCAATTGGTAAATAAAGCCTCAAAACTCGTAATAAGTGAATTAGATTTTTTTCTAGAATAATAATACTGTAAATTATGCATTATCATAGATTATAACTATTCTTTTATGTTTGATTTTTTAAAAATTGCTGTTATGATATTATTTATTACAGCTTGTGGACATCCTCAAAACAAATCACCAATGAAACCATTAACTACTGAAGAAAAATATGTAATAGAACAAAAGGGTACGGAAAAACCGTTTACCGGAAAATACAATAATTTTTATGAGCAAGGTATTTATGTATGTCGTAAATGTGGGGGTAAGCTATATCGCTCTACAGATAAATTCAAATCAGAATGTGGATGGCCTAGTTTTGATGATGAAATATCAAGTGCTATAAAACGTTTGCCTGATGCAGATGGAAAACGCATAGAAATACAATGTACTACATGTAATGCTCACTTAGGACACTTATTTACAGGAGAATATTTTACTGCTAAAAATACACGTCATTGCGTCAATTCAATCTCTTTAGTATTTGTACCCCACAAAATATCTCAAAAACAAGATACTGCATACTTTGCATCAGGGTGCTTTTGGGGTACAGAATATTATTTTATGAAAGCCAAAGGAGTAATACAAACAAATGTAGGTTTTATGGGTGGTCATAAAAAAAATCCTACTTATAAAGAAGTGTGTAGTGGCAATACAGGACATATAGAAACTACTCAAGTAATATATAACTCTCAAGAAACCTCCTATGAGACTTTAGTAAAACTTTTTTTTGAAACACATGACTTTATCCAAACTGATGGGCAAGGTCCTGATATAGGAGAACAATATCTATCAGTTCTCTTTTATAACAATAATATTGAAGAAGAAATAGACCAACAATATATTAAAAAACTCCAAAATATGGGCTATGCCGTAGCTACTCAATTACGACCTATTACTCACTTTTGGAAAGCTGAAAATTATCATCAGCAATACTATGAGTATAACGGGGGAACCCCCTATTGCCATAAGTATAAAAAAATATTTGAGTAGCAATTTTTATAGTACCTATCCTATAAAAAAGATTAATTTTAATATCTATTGTATACTATACCAAATTAAATATACCTTCATTTAACTGTTGTAAGGCGTCTTTTTTATGGTCCGTTGTTATAAGAATAGAAATATTATTTTTACTGCCTCCAAAAGAAACCATACGAATAGGAACTTTTAGCCCCCTAAAAATTTTCTGTAATACATTTTCTTCTTCTACCAAATGATACCCTACGATACATACAATTGTCATATTGTAATCTATCTCTACTTCACCAAGCTTTTTCAAGTCTCTTTCTATTTCATGTAAACACGAAGTATTATCAATAGTTAAAGATATAGCTACCTCAGAAGTTGTAATCATATCAATAGATGTTTTATAAGTTTCAAATACTTCAAACACTTTTTTCAGAAATCCATAAGCCAACAACATGCGGCTACTCTTAATTTTAATAGCTAAAATATCATCTTTAGCGGCTACGGCTTTAGCTCCAACAAATTGATTTTTAGATACCGAAATAGTCGTTCCTTTTGCTTTAGGGTTCATGGTATTAAGTAACTTTACAGGAACATTTTTTTGCTGAGCTGGAAATATACAAGTAGGATGTAAAATTTTAGCCCCAAAATAAGCCAACTCCGCAGCTTCATCAAAATTAAGTTGTTCTATAGATTTAGTTTTGGTTACAATTCTTGGATCGTTATTATGCATACCGTCAATATCTGTCCATATCTCACATACTTGAGCTTTCAATACAGATGCGATAATAGAAGCCGTATAATCACTACCTCCTCGTTGTAAATTATCTACTTCCTTACGATGATTTCTACAAATATATCCTTGTGTAATATAAAGCTTCTTCCCTTTATTTTTAGAAATAAGATTCTTTAATTTTTTTTCTATATAAGGATAATCAGGTTCCCAATTTTCATTAAGCATCATAAAATCTAATGCTGGTAATAAAATATGATTTATTTGTTGCTCCTCTAAATAAAAAGAAAATAAATGAGTACTCATTAACTCCCCATGAGATAAAATATCTCTTTCTAATGCCTGGCTAAAAGATATTTTTGTAAATATTCTTAATATCTCAAAATGACCTTTAATATATCGTTTCGCTTTGTTTTTGTATCTATCTAAGGAAAATAAACTATTGATAAAATTATCGCAATGTTTTTCTAAACTACTGATAACACTCAATGCTTTTTGTGTCTCATTTTTGGAAATATGCGTAGCAATATCTACCAAAGTATTAGTAGTTTTTGACAATGCACTAAGTACAACAATTTTTGAACGATTATCTTGGGTAACTAATTCTGCTACATGCTTCATTCTATGGGGTTCTCCTACGGATGTACCTCCAAATTTTAATACTGCAATTTGACTCATATATATATCTTTTTCATTAAATTTTTTAAAACGGTAAGTCATCTTCTACAGGGGTTTCAGAAATAGGTGGAACAGGAGCAAATTGATTTGAACTTGTAGGATTTGCTCCCGACATAGGAATACTATTATTTGTATTGTCCACATTTTGTTTCGCACTCAATAACTGTATCTGGCTTATTCTTAATACTAAGGAGGCTCCATGCCTACCATCTTGGGTAGTATAGGTTCTCATATCAGGCGTACCTTCAAGATACACAAGTGTCCCCTTTTTTAAATAAGGCAATATTGCCATTCTCTCTGTCCAATAAGAACATTCTACCCAAAGTGTTTTATCTTTAGTAGTTCCTGTGGCATCTTTAAATCTTTCTGTATGAGCTACACTAAAATTAATCACTGTTCTTCCATTAACAACATTACTTAGAGCATCTTTTCCTAAATTGCCAATAACTGTCATCTTTATCATAATAAAACTAAATTTTGGTAGTAAAATTAATTATATTAATCATAAAAAAAGAACTTTCTTTAAAGATATGCTTTTAAAGAAAATAAAAAATATTTGTTATGTCTAAAAAAACTGTTAAATTTGCGAACCTAAGATTTTGAGAAAAAAAACATTATTAGAGAATGCCTACTATACAACAGTTAATTCGTAAAGGAAGAGAAGTTATTAAATCGAAAAGTAAATCTCGTGCATTAGATTCATGTCCACAAAGACGTGGCGTTTGTACGCGTGTTTACACCACAACCCCTAAAAAACCCAATTCTGCTTTACGCAAAGTAGCCAAAGTAAGGCTAACCAACAAAATAGAAGTAATTGCTTATATACCTGGAGAAGGTCATAATTTGCAAGAACACTCTATTGTTCTTCTTAGAGGAGGTAGAGTAAAAGATTTACCAGGTGTACGTTATCATATTGTACGAGGCAGTTTGGATACTACAGGAGTAAAAGATAGAAAACAAAGTCGTTCTAAATATGGCACTAAAAAAGAAAAAGCTAAAAAATAAAAGCATAAAATTTAAGATATGAGAAAAGGTCAACCCAAGAAAAGGATTTTATTACCAGATCCAGTATATAATGATGCATTAGTTACTCGTTTTATTAATAATGTTATGTGGGAAGGTAAAAAATCTATCGCTATGGATATTTTTTATGTTGCATTGGATCAAGCTGCTAAATTAACTAGCGAGGAGGGGTATGAAATATTTAAAAAGGCAGTACAAAATGTAACTCCTTTGGTAGAAGTAAAAGCACGCAGAGTAGGAGGTTCTACCTATCAAATACCTACACAAATACGCGCTGATAGAAGAATATCTTTAGCCATAAAATGGTTAGTGCATTATGCAAGAGAAAGGCATGGTAAATCTATGTCTGACAAATTAGCTGCAGAGCTTGTTGCAGCTAGCCGTAATGAAGGTAATGCCTTTAAGAAAAAAGAAGATGTACATCGTATGGCAGAATCTAATAAAGCATTTGCCCATTTTAAATAAAAAAAATTTTTTTTTCAATAAAAAAAGCGTATCCATTATTTGGATATGCTTTTTTTATGATATCTACATTTTATTCTCAATGGTACTCCACTAAAATAAGAATTTATAACCTATCTTTGTCTTAAAAGTTAAGAGATGAAATATACACAAGCCACTTTTGATAATTTAAAAAAAATATTAGAAATGAATAGTTTTGAAGTACGGTTAGAAAAAGAAATCAAAAGCCGTTTTAAAAGTGGGCATTGTATTTTAGAAGAAAGGAAACTCATTATCATTAATAAATTTTTAGAATTGGGGGGACGCATTCAAATCCTATTAGAAATCACTATTCAACTTAAAGACAATATACAACAAGACAAGTTCAATGAGCATCTTAAAAAATTTTATAATGAACATTGCCTACAAAAAAGAATTGAACTGAATCAACAAATATGAAACAAAAAAATATTATTAGTATACTTTACCAGATAGCAGAGAATCCTTGTCAAAATTCTCCTGAGAATCTTATTGACCTCATACAATCCTTTAATTTCGCCAATCAAAAAATTTTTAAAACTCAAAGTATTGAATTTTTAAAATTACTTAAAACAGAAGCTTTCCATAAACCCTTATCTATATATCTTTCTCATTTGTTTGTATATTATGATAATCCTTCTGACTATGCAGAAATAGGATACACACATAATAAAGGTTTTTTTAGTGAACTGTATACTAAAATTATTCAAAAAATACTTCCTCCTCTTAATAACGAAAAAAGTATAAGAGCTATTGTACGAGATTTATTTTTTGCTAATAGAAAAATTAAAACTGTATTTTTAAATCAAAGCCTTTTTAATGTAAAACAAATACTTCAATATATTTTTAAAAAGGAAGAAGATATTTTATTGCTAAACAATCAACAATATCGTCTTATTCTAATCAATGCTTTACCTCTTTTGTCTATACGTATTGCGGCTATTGGTAGTGAAAAATTTTTTTTAGAAAATAATCTATCTATTATACACCATGCTAATGTTTTTCAACAATTACATACTCTTATAACCAATTATTACCATCATATATTAAACCAATTATCCGTTGAGCAAGATATAGATACTATTCAGTATCACATACAGCAAATAAAAAAATTAATTCACCAAATACACGATTGTAAAAATACGATAGGAATAAACAGTTTATTTTTGTTGAAAGCCACCCAAGATATGACACAACGTATAGAACAAATTATATCTATTCTACAGGCAAAATCATACAAAGACTATATTTCCCACAAAGCCATATTAATACAAAAAATAATAAAAGAGGAGGCTTCAAGATATGGTATTAGCGGGTTTATGTCTCAAGAAATCCAACATATAAGTGCTAATATTGTAGAGAAAACTTCTATTGTAGGGGAAAATTACAGCACCACTACCTTATCAGAATATAATACCATGTTTTATAAAGCACTAAAAGGAGGTATGATAATAGGATTATTTTCTTCTATAAAAATTCTTATTAGTTATGTTAATTTTCCTCCATTTGTACAAGGATTTTTATATGGGTTAAATTATGCAATAGCCTTCGTATTACTTTATCATTTTCATTTTATATTAGCTACAAAACAACCCGCTTATACTGCTGCAAAAATAGCTAAAGCACTAGAAAAAATAGATAGAAATAAGAAAAATTATTATCAATTTATTAAGGAAATTATGAGTATTACAAGAGCCCAATTTATCAGTATTATAGGCAATATTTCAGCGGCATTTCCTATTGCTATACTATGGTCTTTATTGTTTGCTCAAATTTTTGGACAGCCTATAGCTACTGAAGAGAAAGCCTATCATTTGATACACAATAATTATTTTATATCCGGTGGGGGAATGATATATGGTGCTATAGCTGGATTTTGGCTTATGATTTCTGGATTTATCTCTGGATATTTTGATAATCTTACATTAATTTCAAAAATTCCAGAACGTATAAGAAAACACCCTTATTTGATACGTATATTAAGTCCTCAAAAAATACAAAAAATTGCTGAATATACACAACACAATTTGGGAGGAATTATGGGTAATACTCTTCTTGGATTTTTACTAGGGCTTACTGCCACTTTTGGTAATTTCTTTGGGATTCCAGTAGATATTCGGCATATTGCATTTGCCTCTGCCAACGAAGGTTATGCATTCATTACTATCTTTAATAATATTAGTATCGGAGCTATAATTTTCTCGGTTTTAGGAGTTTTTGGTATAGGACTAATGAATGTATTAGTAAGCTTTTTTCTTACTATTTGGATAGCTATGAATACCCAAAGTCGTAAATTATCTGTATATGGTTACCTTTTAAAAGTCTTATTTTTTTATTTCTTACGACACCCATTACAGTTTTTTTACCCCCTTCGTGGAAAAAAGAAACCTACTTCTTAAAAGATATTACCAAAAAAATACCATTTTAAAATAATCGATATAAGACCATAAACTAACGTGATATAAAAAAGACCAAAGGCAAATTTATATTTTTTAAAATTAATTAAAATAGCAAATAAAACACCATTTACTAAAAGCACAATAAAGGTTACAGGATTATATAAAACAGGTGATTCTGTACGTAATGCTAATAAAAACATATCATAAGAGATTCCTGTAGGTCTTACTCTAATTTGATAAAATGCCCAAAAGCTAAGCATTGGTAATAAACTTCCTACTAAAATGCCTACAAAAGTTTGATTGGTTTTAAAAGGTATCATATTGTTTCAATTTTTGAAGTAAGGAATAATCTGTGGTATCTAATATTTTAATAGGTGTAATACTAATATATTTTTTTGAAGTAACAGATATATCTGTATCCTCTTTATTTTCTTCATGATTAATAAGATTTCCAGGAATCCAATAATAGTTTTCATTTTCAGGATCTGTTCCCTCTTGAAAGCTTTCTATATATCTCCCCAAACATTGCCGTACAAGCTGTATACCTTTTATATTTTCTACATTGGGAATATTTACACTCAAACAAAAATATTTTTCTTGATTTTTTATAGAAAATGTTTTTGTTATGATTTTTTCTACGTATTTCTTACAATAAGAAAAATTAAAATTCTCCTTACCTTCTACTAAAGAAAAAGCAATACTTGGGATTCCTTCTATGGCAGCACCTACAGCAGCACCTACAGTACCTGAATAAATATTAGCAATTGATAAATTGCCACCGTGATTAATACCAGAAAGACATAAATCTGGGGTACGAGGTAACAGTTTTCCTAGTGCTAATCTTACGCAATCTACAGGTGTACTAGCGCAAGCCCAAGCCTTTTTTATAGAGCTTTGAAACCCTTCATAAGACTTCACCTTTAAAGGAGGATAAATAGTAATAGAATGACTTGCGGCTGATCTTTCCCTATCAGGAGCTACCACGTATACATCTCCTAAATTAGAAGCTATTTTTACCAAAGTATGTAAGCCCTCTGCATGTATTCCATCATCATTAGTTATTAGAATAATTGGGTTGTTAGATATTGGGGTTGTTATTTTCATTAGTCCATGATTATAGATTCATTAATATTCCATTGTTGCATAAGTGCTAATTGTACTTTATTAGAAAGTTTTCTTTGGTTGTAATGTCCTACTATACGTTTTTGTCGAAATGCTTCATAAAGACATACGGCACATGCTACAGAAATATTAAGAGATTTTATCATCCCTACTTGAGGGATAACAAAATTACCATCCGTATATTTTCTAATTTCTGGACTTACCCCTTCTTTTTCATTACCAAATACCAAAGCTATTTTCTTAGTAAAATCTACTTCAAAAACATCCTGTTGAACCTCTCCCAAGCATGTACTCAGTATAATATCATATTTCTTTCTAATCACTTTAAAACAACTCTCCTCCTCCGTAAACTGATGTACTAAAACCCATTTTAAAGCACTTGAAGAACTATTTTTACTAAATTTCTGATGAGGAATAATTTTCGTATTCAATACAAAAACTTCAGTAATTCCTATAGCATCACAAGTACGCATAACTGCTGAAATATTATGTGGATCTGTAATATTCTCAAACACTACAGTAATATCAGGTTGTCTACAATTAAATACAGAAACTATACGTTGCTTTCTTTCTGGGGTCATTATATTATACTAATATTCATCTTCATCAAAGAAAAAATCTGCCCTACTAGGATAATCTGCCCAAATATCTTCAATACTCTCGTACACATCCGTACCGTCTTCCAATTGTTGCAAATTCTCCACAACTTCAGTAGGAGCTCCACTACGAATAGCATAATCTATTAATTCATCTTTTATAGCAGGCCAAGGGGCATCTTCAAGATGAGAAGCAAGTTCTAAAGTCCAAAACATCCTTATTCTAAATTTTAAAATTTTTGTGCGAATATAAAAAATTAATTTATTGTACTTGCTTGTAAATATTTTTTTTCTACAAAATCCCAATTAACCAAATTCCAAAACGCATCTATATAATCAGCTCTACGATTTTGATATTTTAGATAATAAGCATGCTCCCAAACATCTATCCCCAAAATAGGTATTCCTTGTATTTCTAATACATCCATAAAAGGATTATCTTGATTTTGGGTAGATATAATTAATAATCCTTGCTGCGTATTTACTAACCAAGCCCATCCGCTCCCAAAACGTTGTAATGCCGCTTGTTTAAATTGTTCTTTAAAACTATCAAAAGAACCAAAAGTTTTATTTATAGCTTCTGCCGATTGACCAATAGGTAATTTTTGCTCTTGTGGCGTGAGTTCTTGCCAAAAAAAACTATGATTCCAATATCCCCCTGCATTATTTCTTATAACAGGACTTAGGTTGCTTATTTGAGCAAAAATTACTTTAATATCATCTTCATCCACCAAAGAGGTACCAGCAATAGCTTTCACAAAATTATCATAATACGTTTGATGATGTTTTTCATAATGTACTTTCATTGTAGCACCATCTATATATGGTTCTAATTGATCATATGCAAAGGGTAATTTTTCAAAGGTAAACATAAAAATAGTTATTTAAAATTTAATATAATAAAGCAAAGTTACATTATTTTTAATAGGTAATTTAAAATAGTTTATATAACTTCGTATTAAAATAAAAAACCAAATTATTATGACACACTTATTAAAAAATCATTTTATTAAAATTATGCTTTTAGCATTAGTTTCTATTGTAATAGCAGCATGTGGTAATGATTCTACAACATCTACTACTGCAGTAGTAGGTCCTGACGGTATAGGTCAATACAATGCAGAAAATGTAAAAATTGATTCTATGGCTAATCCTGAATTGGTAGCTAAAGGAGAATCTATTTTTAAAGCCTCTTGCCTTCCTTGTCATAAATTAGATGACCAAAGGTTAATAGGCCCTGGATTAAAAGGTATTACCCAACAAAGAACTCCAGCTTGGATATTCAATATGATTGTTAATCCTACTGAGATGAATGCTAAAGATCCTGAAGCTAAAAAATTATTACAAACCTATATGACGCCAATGGCTCCTATCAATTTAAATGAGCAAGAGTTAGTGGCATTATATGCTTTCTTGCAAAAGAATGATGCTTAAGCATAAAAAATTATTGATAAATAAAAAACAGGTTACTATAAAGTAACCTGTTTTTTTGGGGTAAACTTATCTGTTTAAAAAATTAAAAAAATTATTGAACTCAATCCCTTACTTTTGCAATAATCTTTTCCGACCGTGGTGGAATTGGTAGACACGCTACTTTGAGGTGGTAGTGCCGTGAGGTGTAGGAGTTCGAGTCTCCTCGGTCGGACTTTCTCTTATTTTTTAGGATGTGCCTTTTTATACACCTCTTGCAACTTTTTTATATTAAGATGAGTATATACTTGGGTAGAGGCAAGACTACTATGCCCTAAAAATTCTTTTATTGCATTAATATCTGCCCCCTCCTCCAACAAATGTGTAGCAAAAGTATGTCTTAATACATGCGGACAAGTTTTATCCAATGTAGTAGATGCTCCCAAATACTTCTTCACTATAAGATAAATAGAAGAACGATTAAACTGATTATCTTTCTCTGTTAGAAAAAGATAATCAGTTTTCAACTTGTCGTAATAAAAATTTTCCCTCTTTTTTATATATCTCTTGAGTTCTTCTTGGAATATAGAACTTAAGGGAATAAAACGACTTTTATTCCCTTTTCCAAAATCTATTTTTACCAAGCTTTTTCCAAAATCTATATCTTGTAATTTTATATGAACCAACTCACTTACACGAACTCCAGTATAATAAAAAAAGAGTAATATCATCCTATGTGTTTCTCCTTGAAAATTATCTGGAAAAGTAATGTTATTAAACAATTGATACATTTCTTTTTGACTAGCAAATATCGGCAATCTCTTTTCTATTTTTGGAACCATAATATCTTCAAAAGGGATTTTTGGAATATACTCTTTTATCACCAAAAACTTAAACCATGATTGTATAGCAGAACGCTTTCGATGAATGCTTCGTGAAGAATAATTTTGTTCTTTTAAAAAAATAAGCCAATCACGTACTAAGCTATTATGAATTTTTAGTACACTATTTATATCATATTGAACCATATACTTTAAAAACCCTTCAATATCATTTTGGTAAGAATACACCGTATGCAGGCTATAACGTTTTTCATTTTTAAGATATTCCAGAAAAAAGGATTTGCTATTATCTAATGTCATTATTAATAACGTTTATGAAGTTGTATTTGATATACGATTTGCTCTATTTCCCAATCTTGATCATTATTTTGAGGGTCGTAAACTTGTTTCAAATCATTGCCCCAAAGCTTACCCACTCTGTGCCAAAGAAAAGCAGTAGTTCCATTTTTATACATTTTAATAATCTCATAACAAGAATTTCCTGTTTCTCTATTAATCAGTTTAAATAAAATATTACCCTGATAGGTACTAAAGTTAGTAATTGATTTTTCAAATTTTTCTTTCAAATATTTTTCTCTTGATTTGATATATTTCCGTTTCTCGTTTTGGGTCTTTTTGGTTTGTAAAGTATCTTCTATAGCTTGCAATATTTGCGAAGCATATTGAGCATACGGATATGTAACAAGTATGGCATTTATAAGTCGTTGTCTATTTTTAGTAGCTTCCAAAGACGCCTTACCCGCCTTGCTATGTAAATTTATGGTAGATAGTTTTTGATAAGGCATCCATTCCATTCCATCATATAATACCCAAGGTACTAATAGAGTATCTGTCTTCCCAAGCTTTGGAAAGGTTGGGAGTTGATTGTTTTCAAGAACAAAATCCGACTTACTATAAAATGAATGTTGAGCAATACTATCAGTATACATAATTACAAAAAATACAAGTAATAAAAATCGCATACTTCTTGATTTTACTTACAAAAGTAATTCTTATTTTTTAGAAAAAAATAAAATACCTCAAAAGATAACTTTTTATATTTTAATTTTGTACATTTACCAAGTAATATGAAAATTTTATATTTCCTAAAAAATACATTTATAAAATATCCCTTTCTAAAGAACAAGTACTTGTTAGTAAGTGTATCTTTTTTTATTTGGATTATGTTTATTGATTCAGATAATCTTCTTCTGCAAGTTAAAAGAACTCAAGAGAAAAAGAAACTCCAAGCCACAAAACAGTTTCTTCTCTCTAATATTACATTTTTAGACTCACAGCTCCATTTACTAAAAACCAATATTAATTTTGTAGAAAAAATAGGAAGATCTAAATATAGATTAAAAAAAGATAATGAAGATTTGTACATCCTAGACACCACTAAAAATATTCAAAAATAATACATGACACTGGCTCAAAAATACGAAGCTCTAATAACTTATTTCCTTAAAAAAAACCCCAATCCACAGACAGAACTCCTCTATCATAACGACTATGAGCTACTTGTAGCTACCCTCCTCTCAGCACAATGTACTGACAAAAGGGTAAATATTGTTACTCCCACTTTTTTTAAAATATTCCCTACCATTTTTGATTTGGCAAAAGCTTCTAAAGAAGATATTTTTTTTTATATAAAAAGTATTTCTTACCCTAATAATAAAGCAAAATTTTTATTCCAAACAGCACAAATAATTGTAGTACAATATGAGGGTAAAATACCTATGCAAATAGATTTGCTGATGCAACTACCAGGAGTAGGAAGAAAGGTAGCCAATGTACTTACATCAGTATTGGAATCACAACCTAATATGGCGGTAGATACTCATGTATTTAGAGTCTCTCATAGGTTGGGTTTAGTAAAAAATGCGGCAACCCCTCTTGCTGTTGAAAAACAACTTATAAAACATATACCCACAGCATACATTCATAAGGCACATCATTGGCTTATTTTGCATGGTAGGTATATTTGCAAAGCTAAAAATCCGTTATGTGAAGATTGCGAGCTAAAATACTTGTGTACGTATTATAAAAATATCCACCAAAATGCCAAAAAGAAAAAAATTTAATGCCTTTATTACCATAGAACAATATGCCGCCGAAGGAAAAGGACTAGGACGATTAGACGGGAAAGCCATATTTGTATCCAAAACTGTACCCGGTGATAAAGTAGAAGTCTTTATTTCGTCCAATAAAAAAAATTGGGCAGAAGGTAAAGTATTGCAGTTTATAGAATATTCTCCTCTTCGAGAAAAACCTTTTTGCAAGCACTTTAATATTTGTGGTGGATGTAATTGGCAAATGCTTACTTATAAACAACAACTACAATATAAACAACAAGAAATAGAAGGACAGCTTAATCATATAGGAGGATTAGATCTACCCCCGATTTTTCCTATTATAGGTAGTGAAAAAACAACAGCCTATAGAAATAAAATAGAATTCTCATTCTCTGTCTTTCCTTTTTTTGAAAAACCAAAAGAGAAAAAAATAGAGATGCCTGTGTTGGGATTTCATGCCCCCAAATTTTTTGATAAAATTATAGATATAGATACTTGTTATTTGATGGATAACCATTGTAATGAGATAAGAAATTTTATTAGAAAATATGCTATTGAACAAGGATATACATTTTATAATCCCCGTACACATGAGGGGTTTTTACGAAATATAATTTTACGAAACTCTACACTTGGACAGTGGATGATAAATATAATCTTTGGGGAAAATAACTCTGAAAAAATAAATCTTTTTCTAAAACCCCTTCTTCCTAGATTTTCTTGGATAGATACTATTGTTTATACCATCAATACAAAATTTAATGATAGTATTTATGACTTATATCCTATACTCATAAAAGGTAATGGATATATAGAAGAAAAACTAAAAGATTTTACTTATCGAATAAGTCCAAAATCATTTTTTCAAACAAATACCTTACAAGCAGAAAAATTATACCAGATAGTAGAAGATTTTTTAGATTTAAAACATACTGAAATAGTTTATGATTTGTATTGTGGAACAGGAAGTATAGGTATATTTTTAAGCAAAAAAGCAAAAAAAATTATAGGTATAGAACTCCTACAAGATGCTATACAAGATGCTATACAAAATTCCTCCATTAATAAACTTCAAAATACAACCTTTTTTACTGGTGATGCTGCTAAAATTTGTAATGATGATTTATTTCAGCAAAACGGTTTTCCTGATGCTATAGTAGTAGATCCTCCTCGTGGAGGTTTAAACCCCAATCTTATACAAACATTACTAAAAATATCATCTCCCAAAATAGTATATGTAAGTTGTAATCCTGCTACCCAAGCTCGGGATTTAAAACTCTTACAAGAAAATTATCGCATCACCAAAGTACAACCTTTGGATATATTTCCACATACCTATCACACAGAAAATGTAGTATTATTAGAAAAGAAATAAAGTTACCTTATGCATATGCAATTAAT
>JBOFDP010000068.1:0-2756 GCA_051647125.1 Chitinophagaceae bacterium
GGCATGATTAGCAAAAATATCAAGTATAATAGAACTTCTATCTATAACTTTTATCTTTAAAATTTCTTGAATATTATTAATCTGAGATCCCGTAAGATCATCATCAAAAAAAGCAATTTCTATTGCTTGATTTTTTACATATTCGGAGATTTCTTTTAATTTTCCACTTCCTATATAGGTAGCTAAACGGGGAACTCTCCTACGTTGTATAAAATACTTCTTGGGATCTGTACCAGCGGTGTGTGCTAGCATAGATAATTCGTCTAAATATTCAATGACTTGTTTTTCTGTTTGTCCAGGTAACATTAACCCTACTAAAATAGCTTTTGGTGGATTCATAATATTATTATCATATACATACTGTTTTTTTTCTATCATAAAAAAAATTATCCTATAGTCCACCTAAAGAAAGTCCTACAGTGAAGGTTTGTACATTTGGTCCATTTGAAGAAAAAATAGATGTAGGCTGGTAAGTAACAAATGCAGATACAGGACCCCAGCCTATACGTGCTGTAAGTAAAACTCGTCCTGTCGATAGAAAACGATTACTTATGAATTTTTGTTTTATATCGTTAATGGTATTGCCTTGTGCATCTACTAATGTTTTACCTATGGTTTGACTAAATAACATCCACCCATAACATCCACCTATAGAGGCTTTAAAGGCTTTATTGGTATTCTTGGAATTACTTACATATCTAAACTCTATAGCTGGCACATTGAGGTAAAATTGCATGAATCTATTTTTTTGGAAGTGATTACTTTTAGATACATCAGAAAAAGGATTAGACCTTTGAGAAGGGTCGTTATAATCAATGATGCTTGAAGAAGGAGAAAAATACATATGATTCCAGGTAACACCAAGCCCTAAAGCTACACTAAAGCACGGATTACTACGAAAAGCAAAATCATACATAGCATAAATATTAACAGTATTAGGCATTCCTGTAGGAATTACATTTGCTGGTTTATTTAACCACATCAAATATCCAACTTGAATCATAATATGATCATTGGCTCTTCTCTGCAATTCCCATAGAGGCCAAAGGGATGCTTTTAAGGAACTATCTTTAGTTTCCGAGGAGGAGGTTGTAGATATTTTTTTAGTGCTATCTTGAATGTTATAGTTTGTAATTGCTGTATCTTGTTGTGCCAATACAAACAAGGGCGAAATGATGACACATAACGCACAAAAAAATTTAAATAATATGCCCATAATCCTCTTCATAGAATATTCGCAAATATATAAATTCTTACCTACAAATATAAGATAATCTTTTTTCTATTAGAAGGTACTATGTGTTTGTTGTATTATAGAGCCAGAGGACTAAATAAATTACCTTATTCAGAAATTCCACTAATACATTTTAAAGCTATTTAAAATTAGGTATAAAATAGTTATTAATTTGGAGTACCAAATAATAAACGTATTATTTAACTATTACTATACAAATTCTAAAATATAAAGTTTTTTTTATAGAAATTTTAAAAAAAATAGCTGTTATTATTGTAAATTTACCATTTTTTAAATGAATATAATAAATGCTAAAAAAGTTAAGAATTAATACCTGTTTGTCTCCAAATCTTATTTCATTGTATGATTTATCCTCCTCTATTGTGGTGGTGGTGGATGTATTACGGGCTACAAGTACTATAGCCGCTGCATTGTACAATGGAGCTATAAAGGTAATTCCTGTAAATAGTGTTTCTGTATGTAGCCAAATGGCTTTGTCTGTTGGTGGTATATCTGCAGGAGAAAGAAATGGTACTATTGCAGAAGGTTTGGAAAGAGGAAATTCTCCTATAGAATTTTCTGAAGAAGTAATTAAAAACCGTATTTTGGTACTAACCACAACGAATGGAACACTTACTATTAAGTTGGCTAATGAGATGAATGCTGAGGAAATTATTACAGGGGGGTTTGTCAATTTGTCGGCAGTATGTGATTTTTTAAAGAGCAAAAAGAAAAATATATTTTTTGCTTGTGCGGGGTGGAAAGGTATGGTAAATATGGAAGATACTTTATTTGTAGGAGCAGTTATTTGTAGAATAATTCAAAGTATGGAATATGAGCTGTGTGATGCTTCAAAAATAGCCCAAATTCTTTATTCACAAGCTAAAGATAATGTATGTGATTTTGTAGTAAAGAATAACATAAGTCATTATAAGCGTTTGATGAATTATAATAAGGATAATAATTCTAATAGTTATTATAAAGATATAGCACTTTGTTTTCAAGAGGATGCTTTTTCTGTATTGCCCATATATAAAGAAGGTATTCTTACAAACTATAAATTTTAATTTAATGCAGAGAACAGAAATTTCAAGATTGGGTATTTCTCAACTTATACAACGTCTTACTAAACATATAGAGTTTTATAATGCTTCTTCAATTATAGGTGTGGGAGATGATGCAGCTGTGATAGATTCGTTAGAAAAAAAAACTGTAATAAGTACAAAATTATTTATCGAAAATATTCATTTTGACCTTGTTTATACACCCTTAAAACATTTAGGATATAAATGTATAGTATCAGCTATTAGCGGTATTTATGCAATGAATGCAACTCCTACGCAGGTATTAATATCCTTGGGTATTAGTAGTCGATTTAGTGTGGAGGCTATAGAGGAATTTTATCAAGGGGTATATTTGGCATGTGAAAATTATCAAATAGATATTGTGGGAGGCGATACGACTACCTCGCAAAAAGGATTAATAATAAATATTACAGCTATAGGAGCATGTAACGAGGAAT
>JBOFDP010000069.1:0-8188 GCA_051647125.1 Chitinophagaceae bacterium
CCTACAATACTTAAATCTTTATCTGTCAATGACCCCGTAAATGGTTGGCGAATGCTTCCTGTATATTATGGTATTTCCTTATTGGTGGTGGGGATTTTATTTTTAGTTTGTTCAGAAAATAAAAAACCTGTTAAAGTCTGCAATACCTATAGTCAATATATTGGTCCAATGAAAAGTGTTCGTATATGAAGGTTTGGATTATATTATTTTGTCATATTTGGCTTATTTGTTGCTTTTTCTCAATGGTTACTACCCTATTACGTGAATGTATATAATACATCCTTAGTATTAGGAGGACTTTTGGCTTCTGCTTTTAGCCTTCCTGGAGGTATTTTGAGAGCTGTAGGAGGATTTTTATCAGATAAATTTGGAGCAAGAAAAGTTATGTATTGGGCATTTATCACTACTACTATATGTAGTTTCTTATTGATTATTCCTAAGATGGATATTTTTACCGCAGGACGAGGTATACAAGCAAGTAAAAAAGGGACTATTACTATGGTTTCTCCCACCACGATTACCATAGATAATAATACGACATATACCATTAAAGAAAAGCAAGAAAAAAAATGTCTACAGGTGTATGCCCCTCTGAAAAATTTTGGCAAGAGGTGGTAGCACGTCAAGGACAATAAGTAAAGAAAAAAGAACTTTTAGCAAAGGGAATAACACAAATACATTTTGAAGCTAACATATGGATGTATACATTTCTTGTATTGATTATTGGAGTAGTCTGGGCAATAGGAAAAGCTGCTGTTTATAAATTTATTCCAGATTATTTCCCTAATCAGGGAGGAATAGGAGGATTTTTATGTTCTATTATTTTTGGATATTTATTAACCATGACAGAATTATGGACAAGTTGTTGGATGCTCGTGTTTGTACTTTCTCTAATTTCCTTAGCATGGCTACATAGAACTGTGATGAAAATACAAAAAACTAGTTCTAACAATGTAATGTAAAAAAATTAAAAATATACCTTAAAAATTTTGGTATTCTTAAGCAAGAAAAACTATTTCAGGAAAAAGTATTAGTAGTTGGTGCTGGGGGTTAGGAACACCTATTTTACAATACCTTACCTCTATGGGGATAGGTACTATAGGGATTGTAGAATTTGATACTAGATCACTTTCTAATCTTCATCGTCAAGTATTGTATACAACCAAGTATATTGGAAAATTAAAAATAGATCGTGCTGTGAGGGTATTAATTCGGATGAATCTCGAGGTTATCATTCACAAATATCCTGTAGATCTAAATGAATATAACGCTTGGAAAATTATCAAAAACTATGATATTGTGGTAGATGCTACGGACAACATTCCTACAAGATATATTATGAATAATGCTTGTGGAATGCTAAAAAAGCCATTGGTTTATGGAGGCATTCATGGCTATGAGGGACAAGTATGCGTATTTAACTACCAAGGTTGTGCCACTTATCTATGTGCTTTCCCCCATCCTCCAAAAGCTAATGAAATACCTACTTGCAATGATCAAGGGGTGTTAGTAATATTACCCTCCATCATAGGAAGTTATCAAGCTAATGAAGTCATCAAAATAATAGTTAATTTAGAGAAAATATTAGCAGGTAAACTATTACTTATCAATATTTTCAAAAATACATTTTCAAAAATTAATATTCCTCTATACTCCTTGCAAGAAATAACAATACAAGATGTTTTAGCTAAAAATATAACTATCATTGATATTAGAAATGAAGAGGATTATATACTTTTACATTTACCAAAAAGTAAAGGTATTCCCTTTGGAAAATGGGATAAAACTAAAGCCATATACTTAATTTGTCAATATGGTATTGTCAGTCAACAAGCCGCTAAAATATTTTTACAAAAAGGTTTTAAACAGGTGTTTCATATTATAGGAGGTGTCCATGCTTACAAAAATTATCTTTAATATTTATCTCACTAATAAGTATGGATTTTTATATCTTTATTTTATTCTTTATCATAGCTTTATTGTATGCTTCTGTAGGATTTGGAGGAGGTTACACTTATATGGCTATTTTAGCATTATTAGTAACCCCTTTTTTAGAAATGAGAACCCTCGGCTTGTGTTGTAATATCATAGTCATATTCATAAATATATATTATCATTGGAAAGAAAAAAATATAGATTGGAAAAACACCTTATTAGTCTGTAGCCTCAGTATTCCTCTAGCTTATATCGGTAGTTTGATACCCTTTGAAGAAACCACTTTTCTACAAATTTTAGGTATCAGTTTAATCATTGAGAGCCTAATGATAGGTTTAAATTATTTTTTAAAAAAGCATAAAAATCATACACTTCCTAAAAACAATTTAATCATTATAGGAATAGGAGGAGGCATTATTCTCTCTCCTGTATTATATCTTATGCACTTTTCTACACCTATAAAAATAGCAGCTCTATCAAGTATATTTATTGCTGTAAATTCTATTGCCGTATTATAGGATTAATCTCTACAAGTTGATAATTGAGAAGTAAGTGATAACTTAAAAAATTGCTTAACTTATTCTATAGGCTATTTTACAATACATTTTACATTCTCAGTAATCAATGCTTTTAAACATGCTATCCAAGTATCTGTATTATTTAAAGAAGTTACTAAATCCCAATCCGTACCGCCCAAATGCAAAAATATTTCTTTGTATTCTTCCGCTATCTCAATAGTGGTTTCTAAACAATCTGCTACAAACGCAGGAGAAAATACCAATACTTTTTTCTTACTCTGATGAGCTAATTGTTTTACAATATCTTCGGTATAGGGCTGTATCCAAACTGTTTTCCCCAAACGAGACTGAAAACTAACCGTATATTTTTCTTGAGGTATTTCTAAAGTTTTTGCCAATAATCTACTTGTAGCATAGCACTGAGCTTTGTAGCAATACTGATTTTGCTGATGTATAGTATCGCAACAATGTTTTTGCAAACAGGTATTGCCCGAAATATCACCTTTTAATATTTGTCTTTCTGGCAGACCGTGATAGCTAAATAAGATATGGTCGTATTCTTTTTTTCTTAAATATTTTCTTCCTTGCTGGGCAAAGGCTTCTATATATAAAGGATGTTGATAAAAGTGATTGATAAACTTAAGCAAAGGTATGGTTTGCCATTTCTTTATCTCATTCATCACTGATTCAAATACTGACCCCACCGTAGCCGAAGCATATTGGGGAAATAAAGGAAGTATAATGATTTCCTTGACATACTCTTTTCTCAATTTGTCTAAGCACTCAGCAATGCTTGGATATTGATAACGCATAGCAATTTCTACTATAAAATTATCTCCTAAAACCTCTTGCAAAGCCACTTTATTTTGAAAACCAAAATACTTCAGAGGAGAGCCATTTTTTGTCCATAATTTTTGATAAGCACGAGCAGATTTAGGACTTCTAAAAGGGGCTATAATCCCTCTCACTAAAAGATTTCTTCCTAAAGCAGGAATATCTATCACCCGAGCATCTAATAAAAATTGCTTAAGATATGTTTTTACCGATGCTACTGTAGGTTTATCGGGTGTCCCTAAATTGACAAGTAAAATTCCTATGCGTGAAATATTCATTTTCTTTATTTTTCCACAAATTTAATAGATTGGTTTTTATTTTACGTATGCTTTTACAAATACTATTATAAATAAGAAAATTTTTACTCTTAGATAGCCAAGGTAAATTATCAATTTTATCCTATTGCATGAAACAAAATAATACAGCATTTTTAAAAATACTCTTCAGTAGGCATAATCCCTATAAACAAGCTATAGATTTCTTGCCATTTATGGGATTTTAGCTTATTAGTGTAATAAAGTTCTATAAAAAATTTGGAATATATTGGGATAACAAAAAAACGTAACTATTAGTCCCCAAACCATTCCTGCAAGATGAGCCCAATGATTGATATAATCACTATTTTTTTTTACTCCATAAATACTATATCCTATAAATAAAGCTATAAATAAAATAACTGGCATAGGTATAATAAATACATATATCCTTTCCCATGGCTCAAACATTAAGGTAGAAAATAACACTGCTATCACTCCTGCTGAAGCTCCCAAACTATTATCATTCTCGTTCCTCCTATATATCCACCAAGTTACCACATTACCCATACCTATTCCTCCAATATAAAACAATAAAAACAAACTCGGATCATAATGTAAATAACCTATATAAATACTTTCCCAACTACTGCTAAAAGCATATAAAGTAAACATATTAAAGAGAAGATGTATCCAGTCAGCATGCACAAATCCCGCAGTAAGAAACCTATAATATTGACCTTTACGAATAGATTGTGTATTCAACCACAAACGAGTATTATTACCTTGAAAACCATAAAGAGAAAACAATACCGTAATGACAATAATAATCCAAATCATGTTCTTTATATTTAGTTATTTACATTAAAATATAATTTATCCATAGCATAAATTTTTTCAGCTTCTATATCATTGTAATCCCAATAGTAGAGCAAGGCAGTGTATTCGTTGGGAGAATTGGCATAGTTGCCAGCAGTATTGTCAAAAGAAAATGGTCCATCGGGAAGTTTAGTAACAAAATTATAATCATAAAAACCTTGTTTTAACAGCAATTTGGCAGTATATACTTGCTTTACACTATCATATTCCATAGGTTCTATAGGAGAATATTCATTAAATTTACCTATCATATAAATATTTTCTGTAGGAGTATTTTGATATGGAAAATGAATATACACATAGTTGGAAAATGTATTATAATTTATATTATCTGCATTAGCAATAATAAAAGTTCCAAAACGAGAACCTACCATAAGAGAGGTTTCTCTTCGTCCCGCATATTGCACATTAAGATATATATTCCAAATAGGGTTACTCTTAATAATATATTGTGAAAAATCAGGGTAAGTTCTCAAAGTGCTTATATCTAAATATCGCCAGCCATTGCCAGCAGGAAAAATGATATCCTGATTATATCCATAAACATACTGACCTAAGCCCTGAATAAAAGGAATAGATTTGGAATAATAGGCATTATCCCAACGTCCATTTTGATAAATAGCCATACTCAATTGTCTACCTATATCTATAGGAATATCCATAGGAATACCTACCTCTGCTTGCAAAGTTTGTGTGGTGGGCGATATAGTCATCGCAATACTTGCATTGGCAAAGAGTTTCACTTTCCATTGTTGCTCTACGGCTATTATTCTACGTTCAAAAATGGTCTGCGAAGTATCGCCATTGAGACATACTTTTAATATATAATTGCCGCTGCGTTTGAGTCGCATTTGTGCATTATTTATCTGTGCTTGATAATGAATATAAGGCAACGGCACCATACTATATTGATAATCATTGATAGGTATCATATCCACACCGTCAATATAACGAATCGTAGGCGTATTGGTAGATTGCCACTGGGCATTGCATAGTTGCAAAGTATAATAATAATACTGAGTAGTACTACTCAAATCATCAAAACTAAGCATTAAACTTTCATCATAATTTATACGTAAAATATTTAAGGTCTGTGGACTGCCATTGAGCAACAATTGTACTGAATGAATATTGGGTGCATCGGGCTTTAAGTTGTAAGGAATGTTTTGGGCATGGATAATGGATAATGCAAGTAGGAGGAGTAGGAGTAATAGTTTCATAAAATAATGAATTAAGCAAATTTAATTTCTTCACAAATTTTAAGTATTCTCTCTACTAATTCTTCAATATTTATATCATAAAAGTTTATATTCTCTTTGAATAGAAGATATCCACCATCTTGTTTTTGGAGTTTATTTTTCTTAATATATAGTAAATTACATAGGATGTCATAAGGATTTTCATTTCCTCTTATAAAAATATAGCAACAAATTTTATCCAAATCAACAACAACATCAATTGCTATCTTATTTTGATATTTAGGTATTTTAAAATCTATATATAGATTCTTCTTTTCCCAAATATCAATGTCATCAATTTCAGTGTGGTTCTTTATTTGTTCTTCTTGTTCTTTTAAGCATTCTTCTAACTGCTTAATAACATTATATTGGTCATTCTCTAAAGTAATTTTTGCTTGGATCAATTCGTCAATTTCTTTTTGATTGTTAATATAAAAATTACAAAACTCTTTATTTATATTTTCCATAGGATTTATAAGATTTTCTATTGTTGTAATAAAGTCAAGTAAAAAAATAATATATTGATTGTTAGCATTTACAAAATATGTACCTAAATTTTGTTTTAGATTTTGAAAGAATTGTTCATAAGTAATATTCTCAAATTTAGTTTTCTGCAAATCCTCTTTCTTCAATTTATTTAATGATAGAAGAATAAATATTCTATCATTATTCTTAAAAGTTTCTTCTATATATTTTTAGTAATTTTTTAAATCATTAGCTACCCTGTGCTTAATTTTATTTTCAATAACAACAACTAAATCTTGACATGATGCTACCACAAGGTCTATTCTCTTCTTATTATCAGTAGAATGTTCTCTTTCAATATGAATAGAATCAAAAGAATAATCTTTATATTTATCATCTAAACAAGATAACAATGATTTTAGTAATAAATCTTTTAATTTGTGTTGCTCATTGGTATTAAAATAAAATTGCAATATATTGCTACATACATTTTCATAATGAGGTTGCCCTGCTATTTCTAAATAAGTAGGGGGTATAATATCTTTTTTAGGTATTCTACTAAACTTATTTAGCAAACCTTGTAATTTATTTATATCCATTTTCTTAAAAATAATTCATAATTATCTATACATATCTTGCAAACTTTCTTTGAAAGACATCGGTTGGTAGCCTAATATTTTTTCTGCCTTGTCTATCGGCAAGCCTGTCTTCAATGGTCTTGCTGCAGGTTGCTTAAAAGTATTGGAATTGGCTTTGGATATAAGCGATTTATCCAAACCAAAAAACTCGGCTACCTGCAAAGCTATATCATAAGGCGTAAGCAATTCTCTGCCTCCAATATTAAAAATGCCGAGTGCGGTTTGTTCGGCTATGCGGGCTACGCCATCAGCCAAATCGGGCAAGTAGGCAGGTGTGCGATATTGGTCACTGACCATTTGTACAGAATCTTTACTTTCAAGTTTACCTTTTATCCATTCTACGATATTACTACGAGCTCCAGAAAGAGGTTTTCCATATACCAAAATCGTGCGGGCAATGCTCCACATCAATTCCGATTGCATCAATAAAAATTCTCCCCAAAGTTTAGTTTTTCCATAATAGTTCACAGGATCAGGCAAAGCGTCTTCCAAATATGGTCCACAATCTCCTTTAAAAATAAAATCTGTAGAAATAAAAATAAAATGAGGCTGATGAATATCTATATTTTTAGCTGCTTGTAAAAGATATTTTGTAGCTTCTACATTGATATAAAAAGCCTCTTGTTGTTTTAGTTCACAATCATCTACATTAGTCATCGCTGCAGCATGGATAATAATATGAGGTTTTACCTCTTGCATAACTTGTTCTACTTCTTCCTGATTACCAATATCAACGGTGTGATATATCAGTTTGTCCGTATTCTCTAACCGACATTTACCTTTTCCTAATCCATGCAAACTAATATTTGATTGAAACAATCTCACCGATAAATATTGCCCCAACAAACCATTTATACCTGTTACTAAAATTATTTTTTGCATTCTAATTTTATTCAATATCTGTTTCTTGCTATATAAAAATTGTTGCTATATAAAACTACCATATCATTATTAATTATTTCTAAATACATTTCCTTCAGTACCTACATAGTATATTTTAGAAGTAGGCTATTTTTTTCTTGTAAAGTTTTCACTTGCATTTGCTGCAATATCATAGGCACTATAAATATAAACATTTTTTCTATCAATGAATCTTGCTTCATCACACGAAATAATTCTTTTACCGATTCTTGTCTGGCAGATTGTGCATGACTATACATCATGCCATACAAAAAAATAATATTATACAATTTGTCTTTCTCATATGATTATTTATTACTCTACAAAAATACTAAAAAATATTTGGACATTTGTATGGTTTTCTTTTTCGAAATAAAAGAGATATAATAAGATTTCTATTCTACGATAAAAGCAACTTGCAAAAAATTATTTACACTGGCAATAGGAATAAATTTCTTATAAAAAATTTTGCTATATTCATTAAATGCCTTAAACTCATGCATAGCTACTGAAAATTCATCAAAAAT
>JBOFDP010000070.1:0-3174 GCA_051647125.1 Chitinophagaceae bacterium
TTCCTTATATCTTTAAGACAGGAAATCAAGAAACATTAACAGTGATGCAATACTTATTTCAACATGCTTTCCAAAATAATAATATTGGTTATGGTGCTGCCATTGCTATTTTATTATTTATAAAAATTTTAATTATTTCTATAGGGCTTTCAATAATCAATAAATATTTTAAGGCAAGGTATCAATAATGAAAAAAAATCTTCTTTATTTAACACTTGGTATTCTAGTATTTATCACCATTCTCCCTTTTATTATTGTAATAATTAATGCAACTCGTTCTCATATAGAAATACTAACAGAACCAATATCCTTTAGATTCGGATCCTCAATTACTGAAAATTATACTAAAGTTCGTCAATTTATTCCAATCTGGAAAGGGTTAGGTAATACCGTGTTTTACGCATGTATAGGCACTATATTAACAGTATATTTTTCTACACTGGCTGCTTATGGATTTACCGTTTATGAGTTTACAGGAAAAAAAATATTACTAGCACTTATTATGTTGTTGATTATTATTCCCGGAGTTTTAGGAATGATCGGCTTATTTGATGTGATCGTCCATATGAAATTATTAAATTCTTATTTAGCGTTGTTTTTACCAGCTATAGGAAGTGTAGGTACAATATTTTTTATGCTTCAATTTATGGAAAACATTATTTCAATTTCTTTAATCGAACAAGGTCGTATCGACGGTATGTCTGAATTTTCTATTTTTCATTTTATCATCTTACCAATAATTATTCCAGGCATGGCTACGATTAGTATTGTCAATTTTATTGGTAATTGGAATAATCTAATAGGTCCCTTATTATTTTTATTTGACCCAGATAAGTTTCCACTTACTGTAATGATTGCACAGTTACCAAGAGATTTTGCTTCTGATTATGGAGTTACATATTTTGCACTAGCTTTTTCGTTATTACCATTAATTATTATATTTTTATTTCTAACGAAATTTATTGTACAAGGACTCATGGCAGGAAGTATAAAAGAATAATACTACGAGGTTTTTATGATAAAAATATTATTAATAAGCTTACTTTTTTCTTATTGTACAAAACAAGAAAAAGAAGAGTCTTTAGTTATTTGGGCAAATAATGATGATACAATTTCCTTTGTATCCCATTTTACAAATAAATATCCACAAATTTCTGTAACATATATTAACCAAGCATCAGAATTCCAAAATAAATTGCAAAATGTTATCCGTGCCAAACAAGGAGAACCCGATTTATTCTTTGCTGAAGTACAAGATTTAAAAAAATATATAGATAGAGGTTGGTATACTCCCTTAGAAGGAGAGTATGATTTAAGCTCCGAACAAACAAATATGCCTTCTTATATATGGGATATCGGTTATGGTAGGGATAAGCAATTTTATGCTGTTGGATATCAAGCAACACCAGTTGGGTTTTTTTATAGAAAAAGTTTAGCTCGACAATATCTAGGAACAGATAACCCTGAACAAATTTCTCAAATGATTAATACTTGGGAAAATATTAAGTTGTTATCTCAAAAAGTTTATCAGCAGAGTGGTGGAAATACGGTTTTTTTTGATGGCTTGGAAGGGATTTATCAAGCATTTTTAGTTACACGTTCAACCCCCTGGGTTAAAGATAGTAAACTTTATATAGACCCTGTAATGTTGGACTTTATGGATTATATTAAAGATATTTATACCAATCAATACTCTTTTGTATCCCCAAATATTTGGGATAATACTTGGTATAACAGACATTGTGAAAATAAAATTATAGGAACATTTTTACCTACATGGGGATTACGTTATAATTTATTAAATGTACAAAAAGCTCAATCCGATTGGGGGGTAGCTTCAGTCATAGAACCGTTTTTTTGGGGAGGGGGCTGGCTTGGAATATATAGTGATAGTAAAAAAAAAGATAGTGCTTACCTATATTTAAAAGAGTTTATTTCTTATCAAGCTTCATTAAATTACGCACTAGTTAGTAGAGACTTTCCTGCAAATTTACAAGCAATGGATACATTTGTAAATACTTTAGAAGATCCAAATTTAGCTCAAATTTATTATTTTTTTACTACTAATGTTACTCAGATTAATAATAAACAAGTTGATTTACTCACTCAATATGATGGCGTATTAAGAGAATTATTTATGGAAGCCATAATAGCTTATATGTTTGATGAAAAAACAAAAGAACAAGCAATTGAGGATTTTAGGATACTGGTAGTTGTTTCTTTTCCAGATTTAGAGATCTAGCAATATACTTGTTTTACACATCTATTTATTAATAAACCTTTATAGTATTAGTTTTTAGCTTTCATTATTATAAGTATACGAGATTTTTTTACCATAGAACCAGATTGATCAGTATCCAATCTCATCAATGTACTATCAAATTATTCCCATTTAGCAGTAATGTTACGATCCCATAAGTACAATTAAAAAAATTTCTTGCTAATTTTGACTAATATGTTAAATATCTCAATACTAAGAGTAATTTATCTTCTCCAAAAAACAATGAATTCCCTATAAATTACCCTATTATTGGGAATTTCGTCCTTATTTTTTATAAAAATATGATTAAATTCATAGCCTTTGAGAACAGTTCACTCTTACCTACATCATCCAATCTCAATCCGTAACTTATTATTTTAAATAGAGTTATGGATTTTTTCTTTCCTAATCCATCACGGGATCGTCTTATTTAAACAATCTAATTAAAATTATTACTTTATCAATTTAAAATAAAAATATAATAACACTTGACAAAGCCCCCCATCTATGCTATGCTTTTGGCAATAAATCCTATTGAAGTGTTTTTTGTAATATTTTATGAGAGGTAAAATATGACTAAAGTGTCTCTGTGTCTCTTTGATATGGATGGAGTACTGTTCGATTCAGAAATCTATTTAATGGATGCTCTTATTCGCCATGTGGGTGCTTATTTTGGGGTGTCTTTACATCTTTTGATTTTTACCCACTTATGGCAGGCAGATCATCCTTTGAAATGCTAGATGTTGCCTGTAATCTTTTAGCTGTACCTCAACTTCCCAAAGACCTTCAACTAAAATTTATAACCCAAGCCGATACAGAAGTCTATGATGCAATCCTTAATGAAAGTATTCCTCTTAAAGAGGGTCTTCAGGAATTTTTATCTTTTCTAGAAGCCAACAATATAGCTAAAGCTG
>JBOFDP010000071.1:0-9563 GCA_051647125.1 Chitinophagaceae bacterium
AAATTTAAGTTACGGTAAAACATATGATTAACTTAGAAAGAATAACATTAAAAAATGGTTTAAAGGTCATTCTTCATGAAGATCCTCTAAATCCAACTATAGTTGTAAATGTATTATATGACGTAGGGGCAAGAGATGAAAATCCTAATCAGACAGGTTTAGCTCATTTAGTAGAACATTTAATGTTTACGGGATCTATCCATATTCCATCTTATGATGATCCTATACAAAATGCGGGAGGAGAAAATAATGCCTATACATCGAATGACCTCACTAATTATTATAGTCAAATTCCCTACCAAAACGTAGAAATAGCACTATGGTTAGAAAGTGATAGAATGCTTGGATTAGCATTAACTGAAAAATCCATTGAAGTACAAAAAAAAGTAGTGTGTGAGGAATTTAAAGAACACTACATCAACAAACCTTATGGTGATGCTTGGAAAATTTTACGAGAATTGACTTATAAAAAACATCCCTATCAATGGATGACCATAGGCAAAGAACTCTCTCATATAGAAAAAGTCAATAAATCTATTATTGAGCATTTTTTTAATACTTATTATATGCCCAATAATGCCATTCTGTGTATTGCTGGGAATATACAGTCTGATACTATTTTTCCCCTTATCTCAAAATATTTTGATACTATCCCCTCCTCTCACAAACCTATAAGAAATCTTCCTGAAGAACCTCTTCAAGAAGCCATACAAAAAAAAGAAATTTATAGAAAAGTACCCTTGCAGGCATTGTATCTCACTTTTCATATAGGAAATCGGTCTTGCCCTGAATATCACACCTATGATTTGATTACAGAAATTTTAGGAGGCAGTAATACATCTTTATTATACCAAAAACTAGTAAAAGAGAAACGATTATTTTCTAATATTGAATGCTACCACTTTGGCAGTTTAGACCAGGGAATATTAGCCATCTCGGGTAAGCTTTTAGAAGGTGTTGATATTCGTATTGCAGAGCAAGAAATATGGAATATTATTGATTCTTTGTTGCAACAAAGAATCAATATACAAAAATTTCAAAAATATATTAATAAAACAAAATCACTAATGGCTTTTGAAGATTTATCTTTGATTAATAGAGCCACAAACTTGTCTTTTTATGAATTATTAGGAGATGCCAACATGATTAATGCAGAATTAGAAAAATATGAACAAATTAGCCCTGAAAATATACTGTCAGTGTCTCAAGAAACATTAGTTCCTAAGAATGCACATGTTTTATATTATTTGCCTACCTAATTATGTTCAGCATATCCATCTCCAATTTCAACTCTTGGTTTAAAAAACTTTCCGGGTATTTTATATACCGCAGAAATTTCTAAACTACCCGTAAATTGTGAACGTAATAATCCAAAATTAAAATCATAGGTAATCCCTACCAAAAAGTTTTTATTTTCAAAACCTACATAAGGAGTAACAATATTTCCATATTGGTAAAAAGCACCCAGTAGAAAATGGGCAGGAAAAGTAAATATTTGGAAATCATGAGCATAATATCCCCCTATCATAAAATTATATACAGGATTCAAATAATAAGCTAATAGCTGCATCTTAAAATAATCAAATTCTAACACAGGATAATTATAATGAGCATGGAAATTATAACGAATAGGCATTCTATTTCTATCAAATTGGGATTGTCTTGGTCTACCCAAATGATCTACTCCAAGACCCAGAGTATAGCCTGATCCATTGGGATTAAATGCCTGAAATAATACACCTAATGAAGCATCAAAAAAATTATAAGAACTACTCCCTAATAATTCTCCACTAGGCACATTAGGATTAAACGTACCATCTCCAATAAATTGATTACCAAAACTAAGCTTCGTATAATTAATAAGTTGGTTACCAAACGAGGCTTTAAAGCCCAATCCTATATGATATTGATTATAAAAATCCAAACTTTTATGATAAGCCCCCGATAAAGAACCATAAAAATATGACAACCCTCCATTATTAGACTGATCATATATCACACTTCCAGTAATACCTAGCTGATCTATTTGCCCATATGCATTAGAAAGCTGTTTGGTATAATCTATTGCCCCATATATAGTTGTAAATAAGCCTCGTATATTTTGATAGGCATCTCCATAACTTATTGTAGTTCTCCAAGTTTCATTAAAACTACCTGATAAAGCAGGATTTATAGTTTGAGTAGAATTCCAATATTGTACTAGTGATATATCTTGAGAGAATAATTTAATAGGTAATAGAAATAGTAAAAAAAGATAATATGTATACTTAATATTCCCCATAAAAATATTCTATTTTAAATGCCTTACAGAACTTACGGAGAAGTCTATACATTTTATTAAATGATTGCAAATTTACAAAAAAAATATTAATAGAAACAATCTTAATTTAAAATACCTTAAGAAATTATTAAATCATATTTACTATTAAACATACATTTCCTCAATAGCTTCCAGGATTTCATCTCTTCCTTGTTTTTTAGATACCGAAGTCATAAAATAAGGAATTTCTGTATTTTTAGGCAAAGGGAGTTTAGAAAAAAATTGATGTATATTTTGTGTAATTTCATGATGAGTATTTTTATCAATCTTGGTAAAGATAATAGCAAAATATCGCTGATGTTCATAAAGCCATTCAAGCATTTCAATATCTATTTTTTGAGGAGAAATCGAGGCATCAATCAATAAAAAAATACAAGCGAGACTATCTCTTTTTTCCAAATATTCATACATGTTTTTATTCCATAACTTACGCATGTTTTTAGACTTAGAGGCATATCCATAACCAGGAAGATCTACCCAGTAAATATCCTTATTAATTAGAAAATAATTTAAATAAATAGTTTTTCCTGGCTTATTACTAGTTAATGCCAATTGTTTTTTATTCACTAAAAAATTAATCAAAGATGATTTTCCTACATTACTTCTACCAATAAATGCAAACTCTATATATTGATTTTCAGGGGCTTCCTTTATAGAAGGAGCACTCTTTACAAATGTGGTATTAATAATTTTCATTCTACAAAAATAACATCTATTATTAATAGAATCATAAAATTGGAAAAGTCTACCTAAAATACTTTAAGAATATCACAAAATTGAGTTGCTTTATAACAATTTTTTTTATATAAATTCGTTACCTCTTCTACAAGTTTTTTATCAAATTTATAATCTGAAATAATAGATTCTATAGCTATTTTTTTATCCACATATAAATATAAAATCTGATCTAACAAGTCATATTCTGGTAAGCTATCCGTATCCTTTTGATAAGGTCTTAATTCTGCAGAAGGAGGTTTTAGGATAGTATTTTTAGGAATTACAGCATGTTCTCTATTAATATATTTTGCCAAGGCATAAACCTGTGTTTTATAAACTCCTCCAAGCACAGAAATAGCACCACTCAAGTCTCCATATAAAGTACCATAACCAACACACAATTCACTTTTATTCGAGGTATTTAGCAACAAAGAACCTTGTTTATTAGACAACCCCATTAGCAATAATCCTCTAATCCTACTTTGTATATTTTCTTCAGTAATATCACAAGGAGCATCTTTAAATATAGGGTGTAAAGAATCTAATGCCACATGATACATTTTTTTAATGGGAAGAATATGATAATTAATATCTAAATTTTTGGCTAATTGCTGAGCATCCTCCACAGAGTGATTGGTAGAAAAAGAAGAGGGTAATAAAAGTGCTGTTATATTCTCTTTTCCTAATGCCTCCGTAGCAATACAAGCCACTACGGCACTATCTATACCACCACTCAACCCTATAACCCCTTTAGAGAAACCTGAACGAGAAAAATAATCTTGAATACCTATTTTTAAGGCTTCATAAACTTGGGATATATATGAGGGTATGGTAAGAAACTTTAAAATATCATGATCTTCTATGATGTCTACTAAATCATTAGCAAAAGTATTTATAGATTGTACATTGATTACTCTACAATCATCTTGAAAAGAATTAAACCATTCAGCAATATGTTGTTGAGAATCTATAACTATACTTTTTCCTTCAAAAATTTCTCCCTCATATTCTCCACAAGTATTTAGAAATATACAATAGGTATTGTGACGTTTTACATAATTTTGCAAATAACCTAGTCTTTGTTCAAAAGATTGAATACCCAAAGAGGCATTCCCGAATAATAAAACCACCTCCTTAGCAGGTAATTGTTTTTTATGAATCTGACCCATAAAATTTCCTTTATTATTGGTAATAATATCTTCAAAAAAATAAACTCCAAAAGTACACTCTTGATGAATAAATTCATAGTGAAAGCCCTCCCCATACACATAATGATAATCAAATATTTTTTGCTCTATATGCCCTTTATATATATAATAAAAAATAGTCCTTTTTCTTTGATTAGTTTTTAATAAAAATGGTAATACAATAGCTATATTTTCAGACCAATGTAATAATGATTTTATTTGCTGATCTATAATATCCATAGAACTCAAAAACTGCATTTGTCTATAACTATAAAACTCCTTTTCATACACAGACGAAAAAATGATCATCTCGGATTTCTGTTCTATAGCTTGCTTTATCTTTTCTTGAATACTAGAAATATTATATATCTCATTTTTGTAACGATAATGTAGTTGAGCAATAGAAATTTTCATTATAAAAATAAATTAGGGTTTTAAAAGAAACTGCAGTGGAATGTGAATCCTATTTCTCCAAGCTGCATCTACATGACTATCGCCTACAAATTTTAATGTTTTAAAATGTTGCTTATCCATCTTTTTATGATACAATAAGGAGTCTACTTTTTTCTGAAAAGCTTCATAAAATCTATCCAATGTTTGAGTACCATAATCAAAATATATTTTATACGTATTAGATTTAGGTAAATGTTGAGATAGGTAATCTATTAATTTTTCTGGAATAGGATTTTTCATAGTAGTATCCACCATGCTACCTATCCAATGTGTAGACAAACAGGCAGCACCACCAAATATAGTAGGATATTCACATAAAGCATACCACGATATAAGCGCCCCCATGCTAGAACCAGCTATAAAGGTATGGGCTTTATCTGTAGCTGGGCGATATACACTATCTACAAAAGGCTTCAGCTCATAGACTATAAACTTTAAATAATTATCAGACTCTACAGTAGTGGCGTTCATTTTGGGATATGCCATTTTGGCAATTTTTAAAAGTGTATCTTGGGTAAAAGTATCCAACTGTAAGAAAGGTTTTTGAGGAAAATAATCAGTAGCCCTATTAGAACTATTATAAATACCGACAACTATAGTATTACGAATTTTCCCTAACTTAATAAGAGAATCGAGAGCTTCATCCACACCCCATTCTTGATGATTCCACGTATGGGTAGAATCAAACAGCATTTGCCCATCATGCATATAAAGTATAGAAAACCGTTTATTAGGTTCATAATTATCCGGTAACCATATATCCACATTCCTCGAGGCTATATATTTTGAGGGGAAATTAGAATAATGAATAATCTTCCCCACAGAGGGAATAGACACTTGGGCATAAGAAACACCCCATACAAAAAGAACTATTATATAAAAATTGCTTAAAACTTTTTTTATAAAAACTGTAGTAGTCATCATATTTTTGAGTTAATTGAGAAGTTCATATACATATCAGCTATAATTTTTAATTCTATTGTAAGATTAAAACTATCTCCCTTATTTTTTATAGAGAGAGTACATATTTTAAAACAGAATCCATCGTATTCATATAAGTAAATTGTAAGCCTTGAATAAATTCAGATTCTATTTCATTAACATCTTTTTCATTCAGCTTAGAAAGGATAATTTCTTTAAGCCCTGCTCTCTTCGCTGCCAATACTTTTTCTTTAATTCCACCTACTGGAAGTAGCTCGCCTCTCAAAGTAATCTCTCCCGTCATCGCCACATAAGGTTTCACTTTTTTATTCAACAATATACTACATATAGCCGTCAGCATAGTAATCCCCGCACTAGGACCATCTTTAGGAGTAGCCCCTTCGGGAACATGAATATGTATCATGCTATTCTCTAATTTTTGAATATCAATACCATAATCAGAAGCATAAACTTTTAAAAATGTATATGCCGCTTGCGCACTTTCTTGCATCACTTTTCCTAAATTTCCTGTAAGTTTAAGCCCTCCTTTCCCTTTGGATAATAAACTTTCAATAAACAAAATTTCTCCACCTACATAAGTCCATGCTAAACCAACCACCACACCAGGTGGATTTATCTTTTTATATTTATCATTAGAATATTTAGGCTTTCCTAAAATAGCACGTAATTCTTTCTCTGTAAGTATGGTTAAGAGCTTTTGTTTTAAAGTATATTGTAATGCACGATGCCGAAGAATGGAGGCTATTAATCTGTCTAACTCTCTTACGCCACTCTCACGAGTATAGTCGTAAATCATAATCGTTAACAACTTTTCGGGAATGGTAAATTTTAATTTCTCCATACCATGAGCTACTTGTTGTTTTTGTATTAAATGTTTTTCAGCAATTTTCACTTTTTCCTCCGTAGCATATCCTGTAAGATCTATAATCTCAAGCCTATCCCTTAAAGGAGCTGGAATAGTCTGCAAATTGTTGGCAGTAGCAATAAAAAGTACTTTACTTAAATCATATTCTACTTCGAGATAATTATCATAAAAAGAATTATTTTGCTCGGGATCAAGCACTTCTAAAAGTGCCGACGCCGGATCGCCACGAAAATCACTCCCAAGCTTATCCAACTCATCCAAGACTATCACCGGTTGCGAGCTTTTTACTTTTCTTATAGCCTGAATAATACGCCCAGGCATAGCTCCGATATAAGTTTTCCGATGACCTCGTATTTCAGACTCATCATGCAATCCCCCCAAGCTCATACGAATATATTTCCTATTCATAGCATGGGCTATACTCTTCCCTAACGATGTTTTGCCTACACCAGGAGGACCTACAAAACAAAGAATAGGACTTTTCATATCGCCCTTAATTTTAAGCACTGCCAAATACTCTAAAATTCGTTGCTTAGCCTTTTGCATACCATAATGGTCAAAATCAAGAATCTTTTTTGCTTCTTGAATATCATAATCTTCTTTCACACTCTCCTCCCAAGGCAAATCTAACAACAGTTCCGTATGATTATATACTACTGAATAATCAGGAGTAGAAGGATGCATACGCTCCAGCTTCTCAATATTTTTATCAAATAAATCTTTAGCCACTTTGGGCCATTTCTTATTTTCAGCTTGTTTTTTTAATTCTTGAACTTCCTTATCATTACCATCCCCTAACTCCTCTTTAATGCTTTGCAATTGCTGTTGTAAAAAATATTCTTTTTGTTGTTTATCTATTTCGCTACGAGTTTTGTTGACTACTTGATTTTTAAGATTAGTAAACTGATATTCTTTATGTAATAATTCTAGTAATTTTTCAGCACGTTTTTTGGGCTCATTCGTCTTCAATAAGTCTAACTTATCTTGAAAGGCTAACGGAAAATGACTAGCAATAAAGTAGGTAAAAAATAAAGCATCTTCAATGTTTTTAATCAGTACAATTATTTCTTCTGGAAACGAAGGCGATTCTCGTACTATTTTTTCTGTAATATCTCGTATGTTCCCAATAAGGGCTTTGGTTTCTTTAGAAGTACTAAAATTTTGTTCTTTAAGTACCTCTACTTCAGCCTTAAAAAAAGGTTCTGTATCGGTAATCTTTACCCATTCTGCTCTTTTTATACCCTGTACAATGGCTGTAATGCTATTATCAGGCATGGTAATAAGCTTAATAATTTTTGCTACCGTACAAATTTTTTCAATATCCACTTCGGTGGGGTTATCTATTTTAGCTTGCTTTTGTATCAGAGCTACAATGACTTTATCTTGTTCATACGCTGTTTTAAGGGCTTCTATACTTTTGGGTCTATTCACCGAGATAGGAGAAAAGACACCCGGGTAAAGTACAGAATTTCGTAATACAAGAGCCGGAAGTAAAGAAGGTGTCGTTACTTTTTGTAAAGACATTATATCCATCTCTTGAATAGGCATTATTGGTAATATTTCCATAAAATTACATTTCTTTTGCGAGCACAAAGTTAATTATTTTTCTATAAAAAATATATTATTAAGAAAAATAAAAACAAACTCTAAATTATGTATCTCTTACATTATTTAAACTAATTTTACATTTTGTAGGAAATATGAACAAAATGAACTAATTTTGTAATTAATATAAAGCAATAATGGTTATGATATTTCATTTAAAAGTAAAAATTATATTTATTACATTGGTTTTAGTTACATTTTTTTTACACTTAGGATGTACTAAAAAAAATGCGCATACAGAAATTGAGGACGAAAACAACACGAAACCTCCTATAGAGGCTAGAATTTTTATCTCCCCTACTGCTGCAAAAATTGGCGATTCTATTAAGATCCATATTCCTAAGCAAATAGAAATCGAACAGGAGGCTGAGGCTCTAAAAGTCTCTTTTAAATCATCTCAAGAAGATAACCCAGAAGAAGCATCAATAGGTAAGGATGCTATAAAGGTTAGTCGTGATGAAGAACATACTATACTTCATGTTAAATTACCTGATGCGCTTGCAACGAATGCATATACGACGATAACAGTAACATATAATAAAAACGGCGACACAGTGACCTATAAGGAATATCCTATTTGGGATGATGAATCTATCAAAAATGTAGTGATATTGGATGAAATAACTACCCCAATAGATTTAAAGAAATCTGATGAAATTACTATTAAAGGAAAGAATTTTTCTAAAACCCAAAACGAGAATACAATTGTATTTTTAAAAGACAATCTAACACTTGACAACAAGCTTGAACCTTCTATTAAAGATGATACTACACTTACCTTTAAAATACCTGAAACTATAATTCGTAATGTAAAAGATGAGACAGGGACTCGTTATTTTATTCGAGTAAAAGTATCCGGTAAAACGAATCTCTCTAATGGGTTACCTCTTACTATCAAAAATTCCGAATATCCTACATTTTCTGAGGTTGAGTATAGTCCTGACGAAAAAAATCACGGAACTAGCTTTAAAACTAATAATAATTGGGAAAATTCTGAGATTGTAGAGATTTCGAACACCGTAGATAACAAAAAGGCTCAGTTGAAATCCGGTTCTGAAAATCGAATGTATTTCCCCGATGATATGCCTGCTGGAAAATATTACCTCAAAGTAAAGCAAAACAATCACTGGTTAACCGCTATTGACAAGGACACAAAAGATAGTACAATTGAGGTAAAACCTTATATTACTAATATAAAGATAACTGATGAACATGGTAATGAGCCAATAGATTATAATGACGAGGGAAGATCAATAACTATTGAGGGTGCTAATTTAACCTACAAGAAAGATAAACTTGCGTTTACACTTACAACAAGCGATGGACCGCATAATGATAATTTTGAGACTGATGATCCTACAAAAGTTACATATCCTAATTTTAGTAAGGGTTTACCTGCAGGAGGCATTACCATTACAATTAAAAATGCTGATGCAGAATGTATTAAGGAGGAAACATTGACCTTCTATAAACC
>JBOFDP010000072.1:0-17211 GCA_051647125.1 Chitinophagaceae bacterium
ACTATTGTTATTGGACGAGATGGTAGGATGAGTGGAAGTATGATTTTGCAGTTGGTGATTCAGTCTTTGAGAATGTGTGGAGTGAATGTGATTGATTGTGATTTGAGTACTACACCAACTATAGAATATATGGTAATAAAAAATAAGGCAGATGGAGGAATTATTATTACAGCAAGCCATAATCCAAGACAATGGAATGCCCTAAAACTCTTAAATAGCGATGGCGAATTTTTAAATGAGAACGATGGAGCTTTTATTCTTCAAGAATCTAAAAAAGAACATTTTACTTTTGCTACTATTGATCAAATAGGTACATATACTCAACTAAACACTGCTATTGAAGAACATATAGCGGCTATTTTAAAATATCCTTTAGTAGATGTAGAGGCAATTAAAAAGAAGAATTTTAAAGTAGTGGTAGATGTAATTAATTCTACAGGTTCTATTGCTATACCTTTATTGTTTGAAGCATTAGGAATTAAAGAATTTGAATTGGTTTGTGGAGATTTGAATGGTAATTTTGAACACAATCCGGAGCCATTACCTCAACATCTTACCAAGCTTTCTAAATTAGTAAAAAAGAAAAAAGCTGATTTTGGGATTGCTGTAGATCCTGATGTAGATCGTCTTTGTTTTATAGACGAACATGGCAATATGTTTGGCGAGGAGTATACTTTGGTGGCGGTGTCTGACTATTTTTTAAAATATAAAAAAGGAAATACTGTCAGTAATATTTGTAGTACTAAAGCACTAAAAGATATTACCGAAAAATCAGGATGTCAATACTTTGCTGCTGCTGTGGGAGAAGTAAATGTAGTACAAAAAATGAAAGAAGTGAATGCCATTATTGGAGGAGAGGGAAATGGAGGGGTGATAGTGCCAGATTTTCATTATGGGCGAGATGCCTTAATAGGTATAGCTTTATTTTTATCTTATTTGTTAAAAATAGGATTAACTGTTTCTGAACTCAGAAAATCATATCCTGATTATTATATTTCAAAAAATAAAATTGACTTGCCTAAAAAATCCAATATAAATGAGTTATTAGATAAAGTAGAAAAAGAGTATGTTGATTTTCCTTGTAGTAGAGTAGATGGGGTGCGTATAGATATGCCTGATGGGTTTGTCAGTTTTCGGGCATCCAATACCGAACCGATTATTCGTATTTATACAGAAGCTTTAGAGAAGGAAAAAGCAGAAGCTTATGCTCAACATGCCATTCAGAAAATAGAACAATACCTTTAAAATTTTGAAATAAAAATAACATATATGCTTATTAAATTTATTTTTTTATGAAATCTGCCTAATTATATTTATTTAGTGTGATATACTGCTATTGTGAATAGATTTTATTACAGAATTCAAGGTATTCAACTTTCTAAAATATAGTCAATATTGATATTTTAATATTTTATTTTTCGTAATTTCATTTCTTTTTTATAACATTTTATAATTTTTTTTACTTTTTCAATCAAAAAAATAGATAATTTTCTTGAAAAATTATTACCTTTGCAGGGCGAATTAATTTAACCTCAAATTATAATTTTTTTCTTATGTCTAAAAAAAATCTAATTACGGAATCTACAATAGTCTATGCTTCTAAGGCAATGACGTCTTCAGCACCTAAAGATGTAATTCCTCAACAAGCTACATCGCCAGAAGTTGCTTATCAATTGGTCAAAAATGAAACGTTTGCGCAAACACAACCTAGCTTGAATATGGCTACGTTTGTTTCTACTTACATGGATGAGTATGCAACTAAATTAATGAATGATGCTATCAATATCAACTGGATAGATGAAACTGAATATCCACGTATTGCAGTGATGACGGGTAAGTGTATTAATATGGTGGCTAATTTATGGAATTCTCCTGAAAAATCTGAATGGAAAACGGGTGCCTTGGCAATAGGATCTTCCGAAGCATGTATGCTTGGAGGAGTAGCTGCGTGGTTAAGGTGGAAAGAAAAACGCATGGCTCAAGGAAAACCTACCGACAAACCTAATTTTGTGATTTCTACAGGTTTTCAGGTTGTATGGGAAAAGTTTGCACAATTATGGCAAATTGAGATGCGTACGGTACCCCTTACTTTAGAAGAAACAATACTTGATTCTAAACAAGCCATTGAGCTTTGTGATGAAAATACCATTTGTGTGGTGGCTATTCAGGGTGTTACTTGGACAGGCTTAAATGATGATGTTGCCGCTCTTGATAAAGCAATAGACATTTTTAATGAAAAAACAGGATTTGATGTTTCTATTCACGTAGATGCTGCTACCGGAGGATATATTTTACCATTTCTTTACCCAGAGAAAAAATGGGATTTTCGATTAAAATGGGTTTTGTCTATAAGTACTTCCGGACACAAATTTGGATTAGTATACCCTGGCTTGGGTTGGGTAGTATGGAAAGATAAAAAATACTTACCTCAAAGCATGTCTTTTAGTGTAAACTATTTAGGAGCCAATATTACCCAGGTTGGACTGAATTTTTCTCGCCCTGCTGGTCAAGTCTTAGCTCAATATTATCAATTTATTAGATTAGGCTTTGAAGGATACAAACAAATACAAGCGGCAAGTATGGAAATAGCTTGTTATGCACATAGCCAAATAGCGAAAATGAAACCTTTTATTCCATATAGTAAGGAGGTAGTTAATCCTTTATTTGCATGGTATATTAAATCTGAATATCAAAAAAAGGCAAAATGGACACTTTATGATTTGCAAGCTGTATTACAGCAAAGTGGTTGGATGGTACCAGCATATTCTATGCCTTCAAATATTGAAAATATTGTAGTGATGAGAATGGTATTCCGTCAAGGATTTACTCGAGATATGATAGATCAATTACTTGGAGATATTCGTAATGCTGTAGCCGAATTTGAAAAATTGGAGTATCCTACTCAAACTCGTCTTGCTATGGATAAGAAAGAAAAAATAAAGACCAAAATATTTAATCATGTTTGTCATTCTAAAAATTAGTGCATTATGTTAACAAAAAATCACCCAAAGAGTATCAAGATAGGAGTAATGACCTTAGCCATTATGAATGTAGCTGCGGTGGTGTCTCTTAGAGGACTTCCTGCACAAGCTACGTATGGTACGAGTTCTGCTTTTTATTATCTATTTGCAGCTGTTGTATTTCTTGTGCCTACGGCATTGGTAGCAGCAGAGCTAGCTGCAATGTTTAGTGATAAACAAGGTGGGGTATTTCGTTGGATAGGAGAAGCTTTTGGTACAAGAATAGGATTTTTAGCTATTTTTTTACAATGGATAGAAAGTACAATTTGGTTTCCTACGGTACTTACTTTTGGAGCTGTTTCTTTAGCTTTTATTGGCACTAATGAAGCTCAAGATATGTCCCTTGCTAGCAATAAATTTTTTACGCTTATTATTGTATTAGCTATTTATTGGGGGGCTACATTGGTAGCACTAAAAGGCATGAATTGGGTAGGGAAGATTTCTAAATGGGGAGCCATGATAGGCACTATTATTCCTGCAGCACTCTTAATTGTTTTTGGTGTTATCTATTGGGTTTCTGGAGGGACAATAGAGATAAATATGAGGGGTAGTTTTTTACCTGACTTAACTTCTCTTGATAATTTAGTATTGGCATCTTCTATTTTTCTTTTTTATGCAGGTATGGAGATGATGGGAATCCATGTGATGGATGTAGAAAATCCTGGCAAAAATTATCCTAAAGCTATCATGATAGGTTCTTTGATGACAGTTGCTATTTTTGTATTAGGAACTTTTGCGCTTGGATTTATTATTCCTGCTGATAAAATTAATCTCACACAATCTTTATTAGTAGGGTTTGATGAATACTTTAAATTTTTACATATAAGCTGGGTTTCTCCCATTATGGCAATTGCCTTATCATTTGGAGTATTAGCAGGTGTATTAACTTGGGTGTCAGGACCTTCTCGTGGTATTTTTATAGTGGGCAAAGCAGGCTACCTTCCTCCTTTTTTACAAAAAACAAATGCTAATGGGGTTCAAAAAAATATCTTGTTGGTGCAAGGTACTGTAGTAACTTGTTTAGGGGTTTTATTTGTGATCATGCCTTCTGTACAAACGTTCTATCAAATTTTATCTCAACTGACTATTCTTTTATATCTAATTATGTATTTATTGATGTTTACAGCAGCTATAGTTTTACGCTATAAAATGCCTCAATTAATGCGTCCATTTGCTATTGGGAAAAAGACCAATCTTTGGATGTGGGTAGTTGCAGGTATGGGTTTTTTAGGATCACTTCTTGCATTTATACTAAGTTTCATTATGCCATCTATGTTTGTTGGAAAAATTTCAAGTAATACATGGTTTATTGTACTTATTGCAGGAGCAATAGTTTGTGTGGTAGTACCTTTTATTATTTACGTTTTACGTAAAGATTCTTGGAAAGATCCGCAAACAAATATAGAACCTTTTCATTTTGAAAAATGAGTTATTCTAAATAATAATATAGAGGAGAATAGGTAGTTTTGTCTCTATATCATAAAAAAATGATATTATGAAAAAGCAAATTTCAAAATCACATCTTGTATCTGTTGTAGAAGAAGCTTATCAAAAAATAAAATCTATAAAAGGTGGGAAAAATGCAGATTATATTCCTTATTTAGCTAATGTAGATAGTACTCAGTTTGCAGTATCTGTAGCATTACCTGATGGTAGTATTATCCAGCAAGGAAATACCGATTTTATGTTTGGCATAGAATCTATTTCTAAAGTATTGAATGCTATTTTAGTACTTAAACAATCGGGAAGTGAGGCTTTGTTAAACAAAATAGGAGCTAACGCTACAGGTATGCCTTTTAATTCTATTATGGCTATATTGTTGGAAAATAATCAGCCAGATACTCCATTGGTAAATTCTGGAGCTATTGCAGCTGTTTCTATGATAGAACCTATTGGGAATGAAGATGATAAGTGGAAAGCTATGTTGGATAATATAGAAGCACTTTGTGGCTCTTCGGTAATGTTAATAGAGGAGTTGTATATGTCAGAAAGTAAAACAAATTTTAATAATCGTTCCATTGCATGGTTACTAAAAAATTATGATAAAATTTATGACCATCCGGATTTATCTCTGGATCTTTATACTAGAGGTTGTTCTTTAGGGGTTACTTCAAAGCAACTTTCTATTGCAGCAGCTACTATTGCGAATAAAGGTAAAAATCCAATTACGGGAGATCAAGTATTTGATCAATCATGTACATCAAAAATTATTGCACTTATGGCTACTGTAGGGTTTTATGAAAATACGGGAAATTGGATGTATACATCTGGCATACCTGCCAAAACAGGTGTAGGCGGAGGCGTAATGGGAATTTTGCCTGGATTATTTGGAATAGCTGCTTTCTCTCCTCAGTTAGATGCCTCAGGAAATTCTGTCAAAGCACAAGCTGTAATTCAATATATCGTTAATGCCTTGAATATAAATGTGTATAATGGTGATTATATTGAAGTTATTTAATATAAAATAGCATATATGAAAATTAATACCGGGCAAGGAACTATCTCAATAATGACACTTATAGCAATTTTGTCTATCTCTTTAACTGTTAATCTACCTGGTTTAGCTATATCTCCTATGTTAGGTAAGTTACAAAAAATTTTTCCAGATACGAGTGAATTAAAAACTCAGCTTATCATGATATTACCTAATTTATTGATTATTCCTTTTGTATTACTTTCAGGAAAATTGTCAATATTGAGAGATAAAATAGGTATTCTAATAGTTGCATTACTGATTTATTTGAGTAGTGGTATTGCTTGTTTTTTTGTGCATACGATGACTCAACTTATTGTACTGAGTTGTTTGTTAGGAATAGGGTGCGGATTAATAATCCCATTATCTGCTGGATTACTTTCAGATTTTTTTACTGGGAAATATCTAATGAGGCAATTGGGAATAAAATCAGGTATTGCAAATATTGCTTTAGTAGTCGCTACTTTGGGGGTAGGTGCAATGAGTAAAAAAGATTGGCATTTATCTTTTTTAGTATATCTTATGCCTATTATTCCTTTGTTACTTACTCCATTTTTATTCAAAAAACCTGCGTTCTTAACCAACAGAAAAAATATTTTACTAATAGGGGAGATAGATATTTTTAAAATTATAGGTATTGCATTTACATATGGATTTATTACCTATGCTATAGTTGTATTTTCTTATTATTTACCTTTTGTTGCTGGTAGATATGGGGTGAGTAATGATGATTTAGGTATTATAACCTCTTTATTTTTTTTATCTATTATGATGCCTGGTTTTATATTACCTCGTATAATTTATATCTTTAAGCAATACACTAATGTGATTTCTTTGTTATGGATATCTATAGGATTATTTTTGATTGTATTATTTCACCATCCCTTGATGTGGGGTATTGCTGCCGTATTCTCTGGTTTAGGTTATGGCGTAATGCAACCTATTATTTACGATAAAGCTACTCAAACTGCTACCGGAAGAAAAGTTACTTTAGCTTTATCTGTAGTATTTGCTATGAATTATGTAGCAGTATCCTTAGCTCCTTTTATTGTGAATATTTTTGAAAAAATATTTCATATTCAAAGTAATAAATTCCCTTTTTTATTGAATGGAATATTAGTGTTAGTATTTATGATAATAGCATTATTTTATAAAAAATCTTTTACTATTCGAATAAATAAAGAATATTGTAAAAGTTAATTTATATAAAAAAGATTATATTATGAAGAAGTTTTTATTTCTTGCCGTAATGGGATTATCTGTTATGTATATTTTTGCTCAAGATCAACATGTGAATTATAAGCTTCCTGATGGTAATCAGGATTTACTTTTTGTATTTAGTGAAAAAAATAAAGATACTGCAGTGGTTAATGTAATGATAGAAAATGCACCTCGACATTTTAATGCTCCAGGTATGCCAAGGTTTTCTATTGTAGGAAAAGATCGTAAGTTTTATTTAGGGATTGGCGGCTATTTGAGATCTACAATTTCTTATGATATAGGGAATCCTATTTCTAGTAATTGTTTCTTTCAAACCTATAACATCCCTATGAATAATCTTCCTGGGAATAAAGGCTTATTACAATTTGGAGCACAAACTAGTACAATTAATATTAATTTTGTAGGCTTACCGGGTACAAAAAATCAAATAGGAGTATATTTTAGTATGAATCTTACAAATAATTATGCCCCAGTTTTACAAAATGCATATGGCAAGTACAAAGGTTTGATTGTGGGATATACTTTTAGTTTATTTACAGATATTATGGCAGGTCCACCTACAATTGATTTTCAAGGACCTAATAGTTGGACAGCTGTTTCTAATGCAGTGGTGGATTATCAAAGAAATTTTGGAAAACATTGGGGTATAGGAGTAGGCATAGAGATGCCTATGAGTAGTTATACAACTTCTCCTAATATTACTACTACAGTAAATCAATTAGTGCCTGATATACCTGCTTATGTGCAATATGCTTGGAATAATCGTAATAGTTGGTTAAGGCTATCAGGTATTTTAAGAAATATGCAGTATAGAGATTTAGTATCTAATATCAACAGAAATAGTATTGCTGGCGGTGCTAAAATAAGCGGTTCTGCAGGTATTGGAAAAAAAATTACTACATATTATCAGTTTGTATATGGTAAAGGTATTAGTAGTTATCTTACGGATCTTACGGATAAGAAAATGGATATGACACCTGCTTTGTTTCAAGGTTTGCTTTCTAATGTAGGTGCTTGGGGTGGTTATGCGGGTGCTCAATACAATTTTAGCTCAACGATGTTTATGTCTTGTACCTATAGTAGAGTCAATCTTTTTGATAATTTTGATACAGACTTTTCTCAATATAAAAATGCACAATATGTAGTAGCTAATTTTTTTTGGAATATTTTTGCTAATATACAAATGGGAGTAGAATATCTTTGGGGTGATAGAGTGAATATGGATAATATTGCGAAAAATAATCATAGGATACAAACTATGATTCAGGTGAATTTTTAATAAGGTTACCTTTTTTATAAAATCAGAAGGATTAGTTTATTTTGATAAACTACTTAAATACCCATGATTGCTAAATACTAAAAACTTAACTGCTATTAAAGTGATGGATAGAAATATAAGAATGATTATAAAATATATCATTGTTGTAGATTGTCTATTAATATGCTTTTTTATAAGTATTTTTTCTTTTTTGGAGGAATATTTTTTTTCTTCAAATTTTGTATTCTTAATATTTAAGGTTAATGGAATAGAAGATATTTTTTTTCCCTTTGAGGGAAGTACTGCTTCTTTTCTTTCTTGATGCTGAAGGTGAGTAGAGGTTGATTTATTAGCGGGTATAGTAGCATTTTGTTCAGGTCTACTTTCAACTGATATGGGATTAAATACTATTTGTAAATTAGAATCTATTTCTACTAAATAGGCATTATTAATTTTTCGTACAGTTAGAAAATGAGGGATAGTGAAAGTATATTTTTTATCGAAATCAGCTATCAAATGGGCTATAAAATTTTTATATAATTGTTGAGCTTCAGGATTTAAAATATTAAATTCTTGAGCAATATTATTAAAAAATAGCATATTATTTTTTTTAGTTTTATCAGGAATAAAAGTATAGTTAAAATAAGAAGGAAAGAGTTTGTGATGTTGTTTATCAAAATATGCAGGAATAATCTTTAAGAAAATTATTCCTAGATCATCTAGTATTAATTGTTTATGCTGGATGAAATATGATTTTAGAAATTCTTCCATAGGTAGTAGCTAACAAAAAATATAAGTAAATGTATAATTTTTATCATTGGGCAGAAAATTTATTATCTATCATATCCAACATAATATTAGTAGCTTCCTTAATATAAGGTTCTCTTTTTAAACCATCGTACCAACCTCTTAGAATGTTAGATCTTGTGGTATCTTGTATTTTTTTTAGTTTTAATTCTTCTGAAGCCATTAATACAATGTTTAAAGTATCATTTTTTTCCAAATTAAGGATAGAATCTAAGCGTTTACCTTCGTTCTCTATGTTATCTACATATTGTCTATAATGGTTGATATTAAGAGGGATGGATCTTTCTTTATTTTTTCTTTTTATCCATTTAGCATAACCATCAATATGCCCAAAGAGTTCATTTTTTTTCAAAGATTCATTATATTTTTTTTGTATTTTACTATAAGCTGTTTTGGCAGGATTAAAAGTTGTAAATTTTGTTTTGTGGATAGTATCATAATCTAGAGAAAAAGGAGCATCTTTTTCTCTCCTTTCGGAATAATTATATTGAGAAGGAAGACATATATCTACATGTACCCCTTTTTTTTGAGTAGAACCTCCCGTAATACGATAAAATTTCTGAATAGTGAGTTTTAAAGACCCTACATCATTAGTTTCATCAAAAAAGGCTGAAATTCCAAAGGGTCTTTGTACTGTACCTTTTCCGTAAGTATTTGTTCCGATAATTAAGGCTCGGTTAAAATCTTGCATAGCTGCTGCAAAAATTTCTGCTGCTGATGCACTTTCTTCATTCACTAAAACTATCATAGGACCTTTAAAAAGTACACTTGTTGGCTTGGTTGCCCATAGTTGACTTTCTCCATTTTTTGAACGTACTTGGACTACTGGTCCTTTAGGTACAAAATTCCCTATCATATCTACCACATCCGGTAAAGAACCTCCATAATTACTTCTTAAGTCTATGATAATACCATCCACTTTTTCATTATTTAAATGACGTACTTGCCTTTCTACATCAGTTGCACATCTACTACCTTCAGAGGTATCATTATAAGAAAAATTAGAATAAAATTCATTAAGATAAATATAACCTATTTTTTTTCCTTCTTTTTTTATAATAGCACTACGAGCATAAATAGCATCATTAAGTACTTCATCTCGAATAATCGCTATTTCTTTTTGTGTACCCTCTTTCTTCTTTATTAATAACCTTACTTTAGTATCTTTAGGACCACGAATAATTTTTACCGCATCTTCCAATTCATATTCTGCAATATCAACCAAAGGATCATCATTTTGGCCTACTTTCATAATCAAATCGCCAGCCTCTATTTCTTTGCTTTTCCATGCAGGTCCACCTGATAATACTCGACTTATTTTTACATATCCTTCGTCTCCATAGGTAAGTTGTGCTGCAATACCATAAAACTTACCACTTATTTCTTCATCAAAAGATCGTTTATCTAAGGGTGATAAATAATCAGAGTGAGGATCCATAATATGAGAAATGGTATTTATGTAGGCATTAAATTGTTTGTTAATATCAAACTTCCGTAAACGTTTAAACCTACGGTCAAACATTTTTTTTACCTGTGAACGAGCTTCTATTTCTAAGGAATCTAATGGCTTTGGTTTAAAATCTTTTTTGCTCGTATCTTTTATATTTGCTTCTTGTTGTTTTAATAAAGTAAGGTATCTCTCTAAAACATAATACTTCAAAGATTGATTCCAATCTTTTGCACGTTGCTCTTTGGTTTTTGTAAATTGTTTAGTTTGATATTCTAAATTGGAATAGACTTCTTCTTTTTCAAAGTTCATTGGCATGGATAAAATTTCTTTATATAAGGTATCTAATTCCTTGACTCTTTGTTGAAAAATAATATTTACTGCTGGCATAAAGTCCATACGATATTTACCTAACATTTCATCATCAAGAGCTTCTTTGAAAATAGGAGTAAGAGCTTCTATATCAGATTGCAAGAAAATATTTTTTTCAAAATCTAAGTTTTGAAAATATTTATCAAATACTAAACGTGAAAAAGAATCATTGATATTCTTAGGATGATAGTGTCCTTCTTGTAAGAGAATAGTAATGTAGCGTAGAATTCTATTCCGTAAAACGGTAGAATCTTGAGGTTGAAAATAAGATTTAATTTGTGTATAAGAGGATTTTCCTAATCCGCTAAAAGAACCATAGGTGGCTAGCAATACAAATAGTATTGCCATTAAAAGTAGAGTTTTTTTCGTCATGAAACAGTTCAAATTTATTTCACTCATGAGAGGCTTTAAAACCTACAAAATTACAATAAATTTTTGTATAAAAAGAAAAAGCTCTTTACTGACTATAGAAAAGATTGAAATTTTTTGAATAAAAAGATGCATCTTTGCAAAAATGATAAATCAGGAGAGGTGTCCGAGTGGTTGAAGGAGCGCGCCTGGAAAGTGCGTATATCAGCAATGGTATCGCGGGTTCGAATCCCGCTTTCTCCGCAGTTTATTAAAAAAATTACATAATATGCACTCAGTTAAAATTCAACCTTTTCTACAAGATAATCCTATTTTTTTAAGTAGAATCAATATTTTTCAAGAGGAATTATTAATTCTTCAAAATGTAAACTTAGAAATTAACCAAGGGGAGTTTGTTTATTTGGTAGGGAAAACAGGTGCGGGAAAATCAAGCTTATTGAAACTGTTGTATGGAGAAAATCATATGAGAGATCAAACGGGGAAAGCCTTTGTGTTAGGATATAACTTGCATGCCATAACTTGGAAACAACTTGCTAAACTTCGTAGACATTTTGGAATAGTGTTTCAAGATTTTCAATTTTTAAATGATCGTAATGTATATGAAAATTTAAAATTTATTTTAACAGTAACAGGTTGGAATAAAGAAACACAAATTAAGGAAAAAATAGAATATGTATTAAATCTTGTAGGGCTAAAAGCAATATTCTTTTCTAAAATGCCTTACGAACTAAGTGGAGGTGAAAAACAAAGGGTTGAAATTGCTAGAGCTATACTGAACTCTCCCAGTATATTATTAGCAGATGAACCTACGGGAAACCTGGATCCTGAAACTACAGAAGATATTATAAGACTATTGTTTAAAATCTCTCAAGATTATAATACAACAGTAGTGATGTCTACCCATGATTATAATCTTATAAAAAAATATCCTACTAGAACAGTACGTATAGAAAATAAAAAATTATTAGATAATATCATTATCTAATATAAATCTTATCATATTAAAATTAATCTATAAGTAAGAACGTAAAATATTGCTATATGTACTATTTTTTTGTAAGCGTTTGATGGCTTTTTCTTTAATTTGACGAATACGTTCTTTAGTTAAATCATACTTTTTTCCTACTTCTTCAATAGAAGGACCTTTGTCCCCATCTAATCCAAAAAATGCAGTTAGTATTTCGGCTTCTCGGTGACTTATAGATTGGAATACACGTTTTATTTCCTCCCTTAAAGATTCTTTCATTACCTCTTCATCCGCAGAATCACTACCTTCTAGCAAATCTCCCATTACTACATCTTCTGCTTCATGCAAAGGAGCATCTAAGGAAGTATGTTTTATATTGCTCTTGAAGATATTGGTAACTTCAGTTTCTGTCATTTCCAAAATATTTGCTAATTCTTCCGTACTAGGTTCTCGTTCATATTCTTGTTCAAAAGCCATTAATACTTTATTAGCTTTGTTGTAAGTACCAATTTTGTTTTGAGGCAAACGAACCAATCTTCCTTGTTCTGCCAATGCTTGTAGTATAGATTGACGTATCCACCATACTGCATAAGAAATAAATTTAAAACCTTTAGTTTCATCAAATCGTTGTGCTGCTTTTATGAGTCCCAAATTGCCCTCATTAATCAAATCACTTAAAGATAATCCTTGATGTTGATATTGTTTTGATACAGAGACTACAAATCTTAAATTTGCTCTCACCAAACGATGTAGAGCATCCTCATCTCCTATTTTTATTCTTTGCGTTAGTTGGATTTCTTCCTCTGAAGTAACCATTGAGATTTTAGAAATTTCATGTAAGTATTTTTCAATAGCTTTTGAATCTCTGTTAGTAATTTGGTTAGCAATTTTTAGTTGACGCATAAGTTTGAACTTAAAAAGTATAAAACCTCCAAATATACCGAAAAATCCTTATAAATCCAAATCGTTATGGCTTTAAAATAGAGTTTTCTATTAAATTATACTTCAAAATTTAGTAAATATAGTTTAGAACGTATAATATAATGAAAGAGAGATACCACTTTTTTCGTTCATTTGTAGTATATTTGCCTCCTTAAATAACGATAATATAGATGTCTTGCTCGGTATTGTCATATCCCATGATCGTAATTGCTGCTCCTTCAGGGTCTGGAAAATCTACATTAGTGCATTATTTAATGAAACAGTTTTCTTGTCTTGCATTTTCTATATCTGCGACTACTCGAAAAATTCGTACCGGAGAGGTGGATGGGAAAAACTATTATTATATTAAACAAGAAGAATTTAAACAAGGTATACAAAAAGATCTTTTCTTAGAATGGGAAATGGTTTATCAAGATATTTTTTATGGTACCTTGAATAAAGAAATTGAAAGAATCTTAGAGCAAAGAAAAATTCCTATCTTAGATGTAGATGTTCAAGGTGCTTTACGTATTAAGAAAAAAAATTCTTTGGCGTGTACTATATTTATAGAGATACCGTCATTAGAGATTTTAAAACAAAGATTGCTTACACGAAATACAGAGACTGTAGATAAAATAAATATTCGTATAGAAAAATCAATTTATGAAAGTTCTTTTAAAAATCAATTTAATTATTGTATTATGAATGAAGATTTATCCTTAGCTTGTAAGGGAATAGAATATATTGTGGGAGAATATCTGGTATCATATGTTTAAGGATAAGTTTAAAGATAGTCGTAAAAGTCCTATGTCAATAGTAGATCATTTGGAAGATTTACGAGGCATGTTGTTTAAAAGTATAATCGCTATTTTTATAGGAGCAATTATTGTTTTTATATATAAGGATTATATTTTTGACCATTTTTTGATGGCACCGACAGAAAATAATTTTATCTCTTATAAGTGGTTTTGTTGGCTGGGGAAAATATTACATATGGAGGAGTATCTTTGTATGACCATAACTACTATAAAACTACAGTCTATTGAACTAAATGCTTTATTTTTAACAGCTATTAACATGTCTTTAGATGGTGGTATCGTGTTGTCATTTCCTTATATATCATATGAAATTTGGAAATTTATAGTACCAGCATTAAGAGTTACGGAAAAAAAATATACCAGGATGGTTATTCTTTGGGTTTCACTATGTTTTTTTACAGGTGCAGCGTTTGGGTATTTTATACTAGCACCATTTACTTTTAACTTTTTACTTACATTTACTATAGGTACTCATAATATTATACAAGTACAACCAACCTTTAGTAATTATTTTGATAATTTTTTAATGGTGGTTTTGGGCACAGGTTTAGCCTTTGAAATGCCAATGGTCGTGTATTTATTAGGAAAATTAGGAATAGTAAATGCTGATTTATTGAAAAAAATAAGAAAATATGTTATTATCGCATTATTATTTATAGCTGCTATTATTACCCCATCACCTGATTTCGTAAGCCAACTAATAGTTGCTATCCCATTAATTTTATTGTATGAATTAGGGGTTATTATTGCTACTAAAATAGATAAAAATAGAAAAAAAGTAGTTTATTGGGAATAGATTTTATAATTTTTTACAATAAAATGAAAAGTTATATTATCTTTGCGAATTAGTGTTATAGAAATAAATTAAAATACTATATTTTATGAATAATAGAAAATTAACTATTGGAAGTCTAGTTGTAGCAATTTTGCTTTTAGCTTTTTTTACTATTAAAAATGTTAAAGATAACCGTGCAAAAAATTTGGAAATTGCTTTTTTTCAACAAATGAAAATCCAACAAACCGAGCTTATCCAAAAATTGCAACTTATGGAAGATAGCTTACAACAGTTGCAAGATGTTAATAATGAAAATATTTCAAATTCTTTAAAAGCAAAGAAATTAGAAGCAGAAATTAAAAAATTAGAAGCATTACAAGAAAAGTCTAAAAATTCAAAAATAAATAATCAAGAAGTCTTAATATTAAAAAAACAAATTAAAGAGCTTACTCGAAAAGAAAATGCAAATAGTCAATCTTCTCAGGATAAAAAGGAGATTATTAGTTTAAAAAAGCAATTAGCAGAAGTCTCTAAGCAATCTAAAAGCAAAAGTTTAGAAGGAGACTATGCCATACAAATACAATTATTGAAGAAGCAGTTAAAAGAATGTAAAAAAGGGGGGTCAGGTAGTTCTGGTAAAACAGCTGGAGGGGGACTTTCTAAGGAAGAGGCTTATAAGAAAAGGATTGCTGATTTAGAAGGAGAATTAGCACAGTACACACAAGCGTTGAGTTCTAGAGCTAAAGAGAATTCCGATAACATTAAAATGGTAGCTCAGAATATTCAGGGTACAGGTTTATATGTAGATAAAAAATCTAATACAGAAAAAAGTACAATGTTTGTTGCTAAAATGCGAACATTTAAAGTTTCCTTTACTTTAATCTCTGTAGAACCTATGGAAGGAGATATTACGTTAGTGGTAAGGCTTTGTAACATAGCAACAAATGAGGTATTAAAGATACCTGGCGTTCCTTATGTAGAGATTCTTAAGGGTGAAGATGAAAATTTTTTAGGTACGTATGCACAGATAGTAAACGCAAAAGGACAAAAGAAAATCTATGTTCAACAAATATTTGATGCTTATTCTGAGTTTCAAAAACTGAATAAAAATGCTATGTATATGATTGAAATATATACGCGAAAAGGTCATTTACTAGGTACTCAAAAGATTAAGATTATGGCCGGAGAAACAGTAACCACTTTTTAGTCTAAATAATTACAAAACATACAATTTATTATGAAACAGTTAACTATCTTATTCTTTTTACTTATTAATATTCCTATTTTTTCTCAAAATAAGAATATGCCTTTCAGTTTAATAGGTTCATCAGGAAGGGAGAATCTAGGATTAAAATCAAGCCAGGAAGAAAATACTCTTCCAGTTAAAAAAAAGGACATTCTTGTAGGTGCTATAGTAGATAGAGATAGCTTGGCATTAATTGATTTTTATTCCAATATGAATGGTGTAAAATGGCATAAAACATGGAATTTAAATCAACCAATTAGTTCTTGGAAAGGTGTTGTGCTAGGTATTGTTGAAAATCAAATTAGGGTTGTTAAATTAGATCTTCGTAATAATAATTTAGAGGGCATAATACCCGAAAGCCTTGGAGACTTAAGCGCCTTAGGAGAAATTTATTTTAATAAAAATAAACTATCAGGAGAAATACCCGACCTTTTTCATAGGTTACCAATACTTAAAGTTTTAAACTTATCATTTAATAAATTAGAAGGAAATTTCCCTAAAAATTTTGCTAAAATAAAATCGTTAGAGGTTCTGAATCTTTCTTTTAATAATTTTTCAGGTAATATAAAAGTATTAAGTTCATTTGTTCAGTTAAAGCAATTAGATTTACATGTAAATAAGTATTCTGATAAAATACCGGATGCTTTGGGATCATTGAAATCATTAGAAATTTTAAATTTATCATTTAACCAATTTAATAATGAACTTCCTAAATCTATAGGGAAGCTTAAATCGCTTACTTATCTAGATATTTCAAAAAATAAAATTACAGGTAGTTTGCCAAGTGAATTAGGAAATCTATCTGAGTTAAAAGTATTTAATGCATATTATAATAATTTAACAGGAGCAATTCCTACTGAAATTACTAAGTTAAAGCAATTGGAGCAATTGAATTTGTATCATAATCAATTATCTGATGTGATACCTATCTCTCTTGGAGGAATGTTAGCTTTAAAAGTATTTAATATTTCAGATAATCAAATTAAAGGTGTTATTTCTGACCAAATTGGTCAATGCTTGGAGTTAGAAGTATTAGCACTATCAAATAATCAACTTACAGGAATGATTCCTGAGTCCATTGGGTCATTAAAAAATTTAAAAGAATTTCGTTTTTACAATAACTATCTTGAAGGCAATATTCCCAATTCTATAGTCTCTCTTACAAATCTTACTTGGTTAAATGGATCTAATAATTTTTTAATAGGTGCTATTCCTGATGAAATTGGACAATTAACTCAGTTGATACAGTTGGATTTGTCTAATAATAGGCTTATTGGTGTAATACCTACTACTATAGGAGATTTAAATAACTTATTATCACTAAATATTGCGAATAATCAATTGTCTGGAAATATTCCTAGTTCTATAGGAGATCTTTTTAAGGTGGTTACCGTTAACTTAAGTTATAATTCTATCAATGGAGCTATTCCTGATGAAATTGGATCTTTATTGGATTTAAAAGTATTAAAATTAGATCATAATAAATTATCTAGTAGTATTCCCTCTTCTATAGGATT